>CAXBHV010000405.1:0-6293 GCA_963974855.1 uncultured Rhodopirellula sp.
TTTCTCACCGCTCATCGATCCGCTCGTGTCAATCACGATGGCGACGTTCACCGGCGGCCGGTTTTTGGCTTGGGGGATCTCGGCTCCGGTCAAGGCAATGCGAATATAGTTTGTCGTTTTTTCGCCAGCCAAAATGGTCGGACTGGAAACGCCGACGTCCAATCCGACCTGCGCGGCATTCGCAGAGTCGATGGCTACGGGGGCGAGCAGACAAGCTGTAGCAACCGCCGCCAGCAAGTGGGGAATGCGATTTTGACGGAACATGACGAGATCTCCTTCAGCGGAAAAGGGAGGCGACCACAACGTGTTGGTGATCGCTTACGAAGATCATCAAACCATGTTCTCGACATTGAATGGTTCGCATGGAATCAAAACAATGTAAAAACAATCTCAGACCGCACCGCTTGCCGAAAGTTGACCGTAAAGCCCTAAGGCCTTACGGGGCTTTGGCACTTGCCTTGTCATCTTCGACCGGAGGCATCACGGCTTTGGGTTTCTCGGTGACGGTTCCGGGGACCAACCACGGGCCTCGCGAGTTTTCTTTGATCAAACGCATCAGCTCGTCGCTGTCGATCGCTTCGACATCCAATAGTCGCTGCGTGACCGCTTCGAGTACCTCACGCCGCTGTTCTAGGATTTCGCGGGTTTGCACCAAGGCGTCCTCGATGATGCGAGCCACTTCCTTGTCGATCATCTTTGCCATTTCTTCGCTATGGTTCATTTGGTAGCCATCGCCACCACCGCTTGCGAGAAACGCGGATCGCGAACTGCGGCGAAAATTGATTCGCCCCATCCGGCTCATTCCGTAATCCATCACCATGCTGCGCGCGATCTCGGTACAACGCTCGAGGTCATTCTGGGCTCCGGTGCTGATGTCTTGGAACGTCATTTCTTCGGTCAGCGTTCCAGCTAACAACACTTTCATGTTGCTTTCCAATTCCGTTTTGGTCATCAGATAGCGATCCGATTCGGGGCGCTGCATCGTGTAACCGAGTGCAGCCAAACCACGCGGAATGATGCTGACCTTGTGAACGGGATCGGTATTTGGCAGTGCAGCTGCAACGATTGCGTGTCCGGCTTCGTGATACGCCACGCGGATTTTCTCGTCTTCGTTCATGACGCGGTTCTTTTTCTCCAATCCCGCCGTCACTCGCTCGACCGCCTCGTTGAACTGCTCGATACCGACGGATTGCTTTTCCGCACGTGCGGCCAACAGCGCCGCTTCGTTGACCAGATTCGCCAAGTCGGCTCCGACGAAACCGGGGGTAATCGAAGCGATTTCACGCAATTCGACCTTCTCGTCCAGTCGCACGTTTTTGACGTGGACCTTCAGGATTTCTTCGCGTCCGCCGACATCGGGGCGATCGACTAAAACGTGCCGATCAAAACGACCCGGACGCAGCAGTGCAGGGTCCAGCGTTTCGGGGCGGTTAGTTGCCGCGACGATGATAACACCCGAGTTGGAATCGAATCCGTCCATTTCGACCAACAGAGCGTTGAGCGTTTGTTCACGCTCGTCATGGCCGCCGACCACGCTGCCGCTGCGGCTTTTGCCCAACGCGTCAAGCTCGTCGATAAAGATGATACACGGCGCACGGCTGGTTGCTTGTTGGAACATATCACGGACGCGAGCGGCACCGACGCCGACAAACATCTCAACAAAGTCGCTTCCTGAAAGACTGAAAAACGGCACTCCCGCCTCGCCTGCGATGGCTTTGGCCAGCAAGGTTTTTCCGGTGCCGGGAGGCCCAACTAACAAAACGCCTTTGGGAATGCGACCGCCAAGCGATTGATACTTTTCGCTGTTTTTCAAAAAGTCGACCACTTCGCGAACTTCATCGACCGCTTCTTCGATCCCCGCGACATCGCCAAACGTCAGCGGTAGCTCTTCTTGGCCGTACAGTTTTCCACGGCTTCGCGAGAACGACATCGGCGATCCCACGCCGCCGATTCGGCGAAGCATCATGATGCCGAGCATCACCAAAACGCCGATCATCAACAATTCAGGCCAATGTTGTTCGAAGAAGCGGCTCGGACGATCGTTGTCCCAAACCACTCCGGATTCGGTCAGCAGTTCCGCGAGTCGACGATCCTCGGTCTCGTTTCCGGAGGTGTGGATGGTTTCGAACTCAATCGGCTCTAGCTTGGCTGCGGGCTTTGATCCCAGCGGCCGGTACAGCACCGTTCCGATAATCTTTTCGTCGGACACTTTAATATTTTGCGGACGACTGTATTCCACTTTTTTGTCGGGATCACTTATCGACGCCACGACCAGCGATCGTGGATCGCTCACTGCCGATTCGGATATTTCTTCGCTGTTTTTGTCGCTGGCGGCTGGTGATTCCGCATCGCTTGCCGCAGCGGATTCTGATGGAACCGGCTGATCGTCGGAAATTGACGCACGCTGATCGGTCGTTGTGGATGGATTCGCTGCATCGGATTTACGGGCGTCCGCTTCTTTTTGCAGCAGGACTAGCAGATCCGGATACCGTAGGCGGTGACTATTATTGCTGAACAAAAACGTACTCAGCAGCACGGCAGAGACGATCGCGGCAAGCACCAACCACATATTTCCGCCAGATCGTGATTCGTTGTTGCTCGATTTCTTTCGCTTGTCGTCGGTCATTGAGTTACCAGAGAAGGGGCTCGATTTTGGTTATTTCGTGTGTCATCAAGTTGGAAAAGTGGGGTAAGCTTTCTGCTTGCAAGGCGATCCGAAATGCGTGATCGATGCATCCCTCGCCTCGCTTGCCCCCCGAATGTAAAGACAAGATGACTCGTTAGGCAGTATTTTATTACGTATTGTTTGATTGCCCACGTCCATCGGCAAGCCTATCTTGAGCGGAACCAGATGGGGCGATCGATCGTAACGAAGGTTCCGGTCGTCCGGCAATCACCCCAGACGACTTCATCGTGTACGTCTTTTGACTACATCAACACTGACAAAATCGTTCACTCGTCTTGCACTGAAAATTTTTTTGGGAGGGGATTTAAAAAGGGGGCTGACCCTCTCCGGCGAGGCAACATCATTAACAAAAACGACTCGTCTCCAAAGGGTCAGACCCCTTTTCGAATCCCCATTCAGACCAAAAAAAATCTCGTGCCAGCGAATTCTGACGAAGCTTCCTCCCCCCATTTTCTCGCCGATTCCGGTTCTGGACCCGTTACTTTGGACAAAAAGGACACCTCGGAATTGCAGTCGCCCGGCACCGTGACGAACGTTGCCGTATTAGGCGCGACCGGCAGCATCGGCACCGCGACGATCGACGTTTTGCACCATTTGGACCGAATTGACGAGACAAGGACGTGGAACCTTTGGGCTGCGTCGGGGCATCGAAACGTCGGGTTATTGAGCGAGTTGGCAGGCCAGTTTGCTCGCCCCCCGCATCAGGTCGTGTTGTCGGATCCCAAATCGGCAGCCGAATTTGCTGCTGGTAAAACGCTGACGAACACGCAAATCAAAACCGGTGCTGACGCGTTAATCGAAATTGCCTCGGACCCCGAAGTCGACGTCGTTGTCGCCGCAATCGTCGGTCGCGCCGGGCTGGAAAGCACGTTGGCCGCGATCGAAAGCGGAAAACGGGTCGCCTTGGCAAACAAAGAAACTCTGGTCGTCGCCGGTTCGCTGGTCCAAACGACGTTGCAAAAAACGAAGTCCGACCGCCGCGGTGCCGAAGTTTTGCCCGTCGACAGCGAACATTCTGCGATTTTTCAGTGCTTGGGTGACAAAGAACGTAGCGTTCACGGCGAAAACACCTGCAAGCCTCGCAAATTAATCCTGACGGCAAGCGGCGGCCCGTTTCGCAATGCAACAATTCAAGAGATGCATCACGCCACGCCTAAATTGGCACTGAATCATCCGACTTGGGATATGGGCCCCAAAATCACGATCGACTCGGCAACGATGATGAACAAGGCACTCGAAGTGATCGAGGCTCGCTGGTTGTTCGATATTCCCGCCGAATCAATCGAGGTCGTGGTCCATCCTCAATCGATTATCCATTCGATGGTCGAATTCGAGGACGGTTCGGTGATTGCTCAACTGAGCCCGCCGGATATGCGTTTACCCATCCAATATGCGTTGACTTACCCCCGGCGACTCGCGTGCGAGACGCCGGCACTGGACCGAACCCGACAATGGGATTTGACGCTTCAGCCGGTCGACCGCGAGCGGTTTCCAGCTTTGGAACTCGGTTTCGAGGTCGCACGGGTCGGCGGAACAGCCGGTTCGGTGGTCAATGCTGCCAACGAAGAAGCGGTCGGTCTGTTCCTGGAAGGAAAAATTCGCTTTACTGACATCGTGCCCGCGTGCCGCCGGACTTTGGAACACCATCATTTCGAGCCTCAACCGTCGTTAACCCGGCTGTTGGAGTTGGACCGATGGGCTCGTGCCGAAGTTCGCAAACAATATGCAACCTAAACCCTAATTAAATATGTTTATCGATTTACTTGCCCAATTTTTGCCATTGGCAGCCACCGACGAGGCTGGCGTTTTAACTTCGCTAGCGACCCAGATTTGGCAATGGGGACTCGTGGCCCTTGGTATCGGGCTGGTGATTTTCGTGCACGAGCTTGGGCACTTTGTCGCGGCAAAATCCTTTGGCGTGAAATGCGAGAAGTTCTACGTCGGCTTTGATGTGCCTATTCAGATTGGGCCGATCAAATTCCCGCGAACGCTCGGTAAATTCCAGTACGGCGAGACGGAATATGGGATCGGTATCATCCCGCTAGGCGGCTACGTCAAAATGCTCGGTCAAGATGACGATCCTCGCAAAGCCGAAGAAGAAGCCAAGCGAATTCGAGTCAATGACGCTGACGCCGCTGCGGATGATGAAGCCGACGAAGTTTCCACCGCACAGCTCGATCCACGCAGCTTTCCCGCCAAGCCCGTTTGGCAGCGGATGATCATCATCAGCGCCGGCGTGGTCATGAATCTGATCACAGGTGTGTTGTTTGCTGCGATCGCGTACGGCTATGGCGTCACCTACAACCCATCGATCATTGGGGGGGTGACTCCCGGCGGCCCAGCATGGCAAGCGGGAATCGAACCTGGCGGACAAGTTGTCTCGGTGGGTGAACTTAGCGATGACCAAATGCATTTCCGCGAAATGCGGATGGCGATTCTTACCGAAGGTCTCGATAACCCGACCAAACCAATCAGCTTGGCGATTCGCTATGACGAGGGAATTCGCAAATACAGTCTGAAAACCGCGTCGCACCCCGAGAATTCGGACGTGCGAATGATCGGGATCGTCAGCCCAACCTCGATCCAATTCAGCTCAAAAACAGTGGCAATGCCGGGTAGTGCGGCCGACACGGTGCTGACGGACGAAGATGCGGGCGCGAAAATCGTTGCCTATGACGGCAGAAAGATCAACGACGACCTGATCGTTCCTTCGACGCCGTTTTTCAACTACTTGTATTCCAATCCAACCAAGACCATTTCGTTGACCTTAGAGCGTGCGGACGGGTCCGAGCACAAAGTCGACTTGCCGCCTCAGCAAGCCAAAATGCTTGGCGCTCGCTGGGCACTCAGCCCCATCACCAGTCTGGTCGAAGAGGGTGTCGCGGCAAAAGCGGGTGTCGAAGTGGGCGACGTGATCACGGCACTAAACGGCAACACTGCAGTCGACGCCTATATGCTGCCCTTGGATTTGATCTCGGTCAAAGAACCGATTTCGTTGACGCTTCGGCGTGGCGAGGGCGAAGAGGCTCGCACCATCGAAGTCGAGCTCAGCCCTCAGGATTCGCTGCAAACCCATGCTCCCGATTCGCCCATCTCAGGTGAAATCGCAATCAATCGCTTCGGTTTTTCCTATCGTCCGCTGCCTACGGTGGCCAGTGTGTTGCCTAATTTGTTGGCGGGTGATAACGCCGATACGGACCTTGAACTGCAACCGGGCGACGAGATCCAAGAGGTTCGTCTGATCACGTCGGACGCCGATTTACCGAAGCAACTTCAGGACGCTCGTTTCGAACCGATCGTCACGGTGCTTCGCGAAGGTTGGGAAAAAGATGGCCCGACACCGTGGGGTTCGCTGATCGAAACGATTCAATATTTGCCCGAAGGGACCGAGCTGCATGTGCTCGCCACGCGTTCCCCCAAAGGCCGCGTGATTGAAACCCAAGTGGTCGTGCAGCAAGACGACCGTGTCTGGTTCGAGCGAGGTCTCGGGTTGACCGCAAGTGAGTCAATCCAACAGGCCACTTCGGTGAGCAGCGCATTGTCACTGGGGCTTCGCGAAGCCGAGCGTCGATTGCGAGACGTCTTTCGCTTCTTGCGAATGGCAACT
>CAXBHV010000406.1:0-6291 GCA_963974855.1 uncultured Rhodopirellula sp.
TACTCCTTACTCCTTACTCCTTACTCCTTACTCCTTACTCCTTACTCCCAGCTCCCACCTTCCACATCCCACCTTCCTTCCCCTCTCCCCACGCTATGCAACTTTCTCTCCGCATTGCACTTCTCTGCATTGGCATGACCTCCGTCACGCATGCTCAATTCCTAGCGATCGAGTTGCGTTCGATTCGACCGGCAACGGCAACAGTGGGCCAGACAAGCGGGGTGTCCGTTACAGGGGACCGGATGGACGAGGTGGATCGGCTATTGTTTTCGCATCCGGGGATCACGGCGACGCTGCAATCGGTTTCGCAAACGTCGCCGCCACCGTTGCTTCCGCCAATACCCAAATACGGGCATTTTGATGTCGCGATCGCGGACGATGTCCCGCCGGGGCGTTATGAAGCACGTGCGATCGGCCGGCACGGTGTATCGAATCCACGTGCCTTTTGGGTCAGCAATTTGGCTGTCGTCGATGCCGCCGTCAGTCATGATTTCGATTCGGCCACTCCGCTTCCCACCGACCAGTGGCACAGTGCGTTGTCGTCGGGTGCATCAATTGATTTTTATGCGATCGAGTTGACGGAGACTCACTCGCGGATCCACTATCGGTCTCAGACAATCGACTCGCCCATGATAGGCCAGTTGAAACTCTATAACGCAGCGGGCGAAGTGGTTGCATCTGCACGCGGCGCCGATGGTTTTGATCCCATCCTGCGACTCGATGAACAGCCACCTGGCAAATATGTCCTTGCCGTGAATGAATATTTGTATCGAAGCGGAGCCGAGTACCTTTATCAAGTGTCGCTGCAATCAAATGCAAACAGCGAAGCCGCCGGTGCTGACGTGGTCCTTGGGGCGGAAAGTGCCACGGCCCTCGACATCGAGCCTGCGGCACCGCCAATGTATGCTTCGAGTGGTGGGGCTGAACGCATCGAACTGCCGTATCAGGCGACGTGGTGGTTTGCTCCACCCGGCGATGAGAATACTTTCGAATTCGATGCGACTAAGGGCGAAGTTGTGGCGATCGATGTGATTTCGCAGCGACTTGGGGAACCGACCGATGCTCGCGTGATCGTGGATCGGATCCAGCGTGATGATGCGGGGGTGCCTTCCTATCAAGAAGTCTCAAGTTCCGATGATGGCCAATCGATTAGTGACTCGATGATCTCCTTGAGCACGAAAGACCCTTCGCTATTGTTCACCGCTCCGGCGACGGCGACGTACCGATTGTCCGTTCGCGACTTAGACATTGGAACGTCACTGAGCGAGCAGCAACGATTTGTGCTGCGGGTCGCCAAGCCCGATCCTGGTTTTACGCTTGTTGCGTCTCGTGTTTACCCAAACAAAGACGCTAAACTAGCTCGCCCTCATGGCTCCAAATTGTTTCGCGGGGGTGCGGAACTCATTCGTGTTTTTGCGATCCGGCATGACGGTTGGGCGGGTCCGATCGAAATCATGGTCGAGAATTTGCCTGCGGGAGTTCATTGCAACCCGGCTACGATTGCCGCGAATCAAACGCAAACCGATCTAACGCTGACGGCAGCCGACGATGCCACCAATGCCGTGGCTCCGATACAAATCGTCGGCCGCAGTATTGATCATGCGATCAGCGAAACGGCGGTTCCTGCGACACTGCAAATGGCAAAGGGAGGAGGACGAGATTACGTTCGATCTCGAATCGCATCCGGTCTCGTCGTAGCGGTGTCCGAGCACGACATTTCGCCAATCACGATCCGATTAGATGATGCGAAAATCCCCGAAGTGAAGGCCGGCGAAGAGTTACCGTTGAAAATTAAGTTGACGCGTCGCGAAGGCGGCAATGACGTCTGTGTGCTTCGGCCACTTTCATTGCCAGCAGGTGTGACCATCGCCGAGGTGACCGTGCCCGCAGATAAAAGCGAGGCTGCTGCAGCGATAAAAACCGCTGCCAACACTGCCGTAGGAACGTATTCGTTCTCAATGCTGGCCGAAACAAAAATGAAAATCCGGCCGAACCCGCAAGCCTTAGCGGCGGCCCAACAGGCACGAGCCTCTCTGCAAACACTTCACGATGATCCCGCTCAAGCAGCAAACTTGGATGCAATCAAAGCCGCACTCACGGAAGCCGATAAGCGGATCGAGGTGGCCAAAAAGTCGCAAGCCGAGCAAGCGTTGACCGTCTTTGTTCCCAGCAACCACGTCACGTTCCGGATTGTTTCGCCCTAATTTGGCAGCCAGGCCAACCGCGACATTTGTGACACTTCTCGGGGAGCGCCACCAAAAAACGCTCGTTCCCAGGCTCCTGCCTGGGAACGCACTGCTTTCGAGGCTCCCGCCTCGTCTTTACACGCTCGGCAGTCAAGAGCCTGCAATTCATTGGGTTCCCAGGCTGGAGCCCGGGAACCAGTGGTGGCGATTGCCGCTACTGAACAGCAGTATCCCATCGCGTCAGAGCAACGTAACGTTAAACATCAGGGTGTGGCGACGTGCAATCGTTAAGAACGAAAGACAAAGGAATTGCGGTTCTACCCCGGGCGAGTAGTCTGGGGAAAAGAACACTTTTCAATGAACGCGAGCAATAAACGCTCGTTGTCCGGCGTCTACCTGGCAACACAGTGCTGTCGAGGTTTCCGCCTCGTCATTTCTCGCTCGGCAGGCGGGAGATTGCAATTCATTGGGGCACTAGGCAGCAGCCCAACGCCGTGAACGATTTTCTGTTAGCCACCTTTGCCAGAAGGTGGTGATTCGCATTTGCACGCCATCAATCCACGCTCTGGCGAGCTTAGCTACGAAACGCAAATGCCGTAATTTGCAGTACACAAATCATTCACGGCGTTGGGTAGGAGCCTGGGAACCAGTGGTCATGATTCTGCTAAGGAGCCGCATTTCTCAAACCAGTGATGAATGACGATGATGGAACAAGAAACCGAGGCGACACGCTCGCTCAGCGACTGGGACCAGTTTCTGGCGGACCAGCGTCCTGACATTGGTCACAAACAATACTCTTGGTGGAGTGACTTTCTGAAGCTCCGCGGCTGGAACGGTTTCGGGTTTGCGGCCAGCGACGAAAACAATATTTGTGGTGGTGCGAACGTTTTGATGAAATCGTTTGCGCCCAACAAATGTTTCTACTATGTGCCACATGGCCCCGTGCTGCCCAAGACCCACGCGGATGCGGCGGACTTGTTCGAGACGATGATGGAATACATCGACGATCACCGCAAGCAATCGTCGTATGTTGTCAGTCATCTGAGAATCGAACCGCGGTGGTTGGAGACACCGGAATTCGTAAAAGGGTTTCACCGATCGGTCCATTGGCACGAACCACGAAACACTTTGTGCGTCGATTTGACGATGTCCGAAGACGCCATCCTAAAACAAATGAAGACCAAAGGAAGGTATAACACTCGCGTTGCCCGCCGGCACAACGTCTCGGTCGTCCAAGACAATTCTGCGACGGGGCTAGCCGACTTCATGCGTCTCTATGAAGAAACTGTCACCCGGCAAGATATCTCGCGGCATTCGAAGGGATATTTTGACGAGTTAGCAGCAACACTGTTTCCATTTGAGCGTGGGTCTCTGTTCTTTGCTGAATACCAAGGCACGCGACTGGCAACCGCGTTGATTCTGTATGCCGGTGAAACCGCGACTTACAAATATGGTGGAACGCAGCTTTCGCATCGCAACGTAATGGCCCCCTACCTGCTTCATTTCGAGGTAATGTTGCAAGCCAAAGCGTTGGGTTACAAGTGGTACGACTTTTATGGCGTTTCACCTGCGGACGCACCCGACGACGAATGGGGCAATTTTAGCTCGTTCAAGCGAAAGTTTGGCGGTCGTGAACTAAGTTTCGTTCCGTCGCTCGATTTCGTCTTTGATCATGACGCGTATGAAGAATACCATCTGCTGAAAGAATCCTGATCCGCGTTCAACAGACGTGACAACGGGTTCCGACAAAGCAGACGTTTTTTCAGAAAGTCGGACTCGTTGCAAACCCTCGCACCAACCAGAGTCTTCCTCTGGGGGACTGCTCTGGGCCGTTCAACCGGTGCGACCGTTAAATCCTTGCGGTTTGGGGCGATTGCCCCTCTCATTTCTGTTGTCCCCAGCACCGGACTCTGTGGGCTGACGTAAATATTCGTATACCTCCCATTGCTCAGTGATTATCCGGGGCTCGCTGCTTGGTGGGGTTTCCGTTTATCGGTTTACGGTCGATCGTGCGATCGCCCCACTCATATTTATTTCCGGGACATCGAGCTGTGCGTAGAAGCAGAGAACGACGAAGAGGCGGGACGGCAATGGTGGAGTTGGCTGTTTGTATGCCAGTTCTATTCCTCGTCGTATTCGCCTCGATTGAAGCTTGTAACATGATCGCGATGAAGCAAGTCATCTGCGAATCAGCCTACGAGGGAGCTCTAATCGCACTGAAACCCGATTCGAAAGAGTCGGATGTCGTCGACAGAGTCAATGCAACGCTTGCGTCTCGCGGTGTCACGCCATCGGATGTAAGGGTCGCAGGAGCGGGAGGTGCCGCCTACAGTACGCTGGCCCGTGGCGATACGGTCACCGTGACAATCCAAGCGGCCACCAACGGAAATATCGTTGGGCCTCAGTTGTTCGGATTTGCTCAGTCCTTGTCCAGTAGTTTGACGGCCATCAAGCAATGAATCATGGAATCGCAATGAAACGTCTAAGCATCCAATTTCGAGAAAGACCAAATCGTTGTCGCCAAGGGGCGACGGCGGTGGTCTTTGTAATCATGCTTCCTGTGTTGATGTTGTTGCTCGGGTTCTCAGTGGACCTGGCCTACATGCAATTGTCGCGAGCCGAATTGCGAGCGGCAACGGACTTGGCTGCCAAGGCTGCGTCGTCCGAATTAGCGGAAACCGGTGATACTGCAATGGCAATCGCCAAGGGAAAACAAATCGCCAGCGCGAACAAGGTCGCAGGGGAAGGGCTGACTCTTGAAGACTCCGACTTTGTCTTTGGCAATACCGTCCGATCCACAACGGGCAAATGGTCGTTCACGGCAAGTGGTTCACCGATGAACGCGGTCCAAGTCAACGGTCGCCGAACATCGGCAGCACCCGATGGCGAAATCGATCTATTTTTCTCCAGTCTGCTAAACGGTGACGGCTTTCAAACGACTGCGGATGCAACCGCTGGTTTTATCAATGCCGATATTTGTCTGGTGCTGGACCGTTCGAGTTCCATGAAACTAGCGGTTTCCAATACGGCCACGGGAATGGGCAGCGGCGACCCTCGCTCGTGCGATGTTCCGTTGGCGGACAGTCGATGGATCGCACTGGATAATGCCATCAAGATTTTCTTAGCAAAGATGAACGATACGCTTGCGGAAGAGCAAGTTTCGATCGTGACCTATTCCAGCAACTACACGGCCTGTGGTGTGACAAACCAGAACGTCACGCTCGATCAACCCTTGACTTCCGACTTTACCAGCATCACATCGGCGATGGAAAACTTGAGTACCACCGTCTGGGGCGGCAATACGGAAACAAGCCAAGGCATGTCGCTCGCTCGAACCGAACTCAAAGGATCCCGCTCTCGTGCTACTGCAGAAAAGATCATGGTCGTGCTGACCGACGGAGCTTATACCAACGGTGTCCATCCTGCGGATATCGCGGCGTTGGCAGCCGGCGATCGCATCAAAGTACACACGATCACATTCGGCTCTTGTCCCACGTCTGTGATCATGGATATGCAAGAAGCCGCCGTCGCAGGCGGTGGGTACCATTTTCACGCTCCCGACGCTGCGACACTGAACGATGCGTTTAGCAAAATCGCAGGTTCAATCTCGATCCTTACCCAATAATGTTCTCGATACCCCCAAGCCACCCCATGACTCGATCGAGAAAGCCCCGTCGCGGAGCCGTGACGGTAGAATTCGCCGTCGCGTTCCCTATACTGCTGCTGTTCACCTTCGCTGGAATTGAATTCTCGCGTGTGAACATGATTCGCAACACCGCGATCAATGCGGCATACGAAGGAGCTCGAAAGGGCATCGTCCCCGGAGCGACGTCATCCGAATGCGAGCAGGCCGCGATTCAACTATTGAACTTTGTTGATATCAGTGGTGGATCTGCGGTTGTCAGTCCCAGCAATATTCAACCCAGTACCGAATCGGTCACGGTCACCGTAACAGTCCCGATCACGTCCGCGAACTCGTTCATCACGCCCCAGTACTTCATGGGAAGAACCATCACCACCAGCGTCACGCTGCCCCGTGAAGCAACCTTCTAGCTCGACTTTTTCCGTTTATGCGGACCGGATCGGCATCCAATTGGTATAGGTA
>CAXBHV010000407.1:0-6286 GCA_963974855.1 uncultured Rhodopirellula sp.
GGAAATTGTCGGTAATGCCTTCGGGGTTACCCCCTCCCACCAACACGCTCAACCTCTACAAGAGTGTGAACACCCGTGCACTTACTGCGGTTGCAATTGATACAACCCACTCAAACGGAGGGATTACGCCGTAGCCCTAACGTTAAAATGGGTAGTTTTTGCATTCTAGGAGACTTTTGTCGTTGTCTCTTTGCTATCAGCATCTAGACTCTGATGGAGATTGAATATTGCGGAGATCGAGCCGGGGTGGCGTCATGCGATCCAATATTGCGAACCCATGGAATCGAACAACTTAATAGTTAGGGCTTAAAAGATGCGTTTCACGAGAATTTTCACACTATCGGCTGCTGCCTTGCTGTGCGGTGCCGTAACAGCTCCAGCCCATGCTTTCATGGCTGCCGAGGCTGAAATTGTCGCAGCAGAAGGTTCATTGGACCTAGGCCAACTGGTCACAGAATTGAATGATTTTGTGGCAAGTGAAGAGAACACCTGCGAGCAGAAGCTAATTCGCGTCAACGAAGCGATCGTTGCCGTCGAGAAACTTTTGGACTCAGGCACAAACAACGAAGCGGACGTATTGTCGGTTCGCGATCAACTGCTTGAAATTCGCCGTGAATTGAAGTGCAGCGACGAATTGCTCGCACATGAGTCGATGGGCGACCTGGTTGGCCCACCGATGGACGGTGGCTTCATCGATGGCGGCTTCATTGACGGCGGTTTCGCTGACGGTGGATTCGTTGACGGCGGAATTGGCGGCGGTGGACATCACATCGGCGGCGGTCACCACTTTGGTGGCGGCGGCGGCGGTGGTGGAGGCGGCATTGGTGGTGGCGGCGGAGGATTTGGCTTGCTGGCAGCAGGCGGAATCGCAGCTGCGATCGCAATCCCCCTGTCGACCGACGATGACGACACCCCAGGCACGCCGGCATCGCCAAGCGGCAACAATTGAGTTGACGGCAAGTAAATTACGAACATTCGGAACCGCGGCTACAACACGCTTGTAGTCGCGGTTTTCTGTGCACAATCCCACAAATCGACTGGATCAAAGGCCTTCATTGGCAAGATCAAGCTTGTTGAGACATTACGGCTTCCTTTCAAAGGATTTCAACAGCATGAGCGGTCCATCCACTGACCAACGGTTCGTTGCAGCAGCGCGCGTGACCAGCAAAAGCCCTCGAAAAAAAGCCAGCAACAAAGATCGGCACAAGGAACACGTTGCGGCTTCGCAATGGATTGCTGGCGGTTTCGTCATTGCGGCGACGCTCTTAGCAGGCATGTTTCCGACCGAATCATCCAACCTCAAGCTGCTAATTGCTTCCGTCGTTCTGTTACCGGCGGCTGCGATAGTCGTTGCACGCAGCAAAGTTTTCGGAAATACCACTCCCGCAATCATTGGCTTCGCAACGATCGCGTCTCTGTTTATCAGCTGGGGATTTTTCCAAACGGTTGAATTGCCACAGTCGCTCTACCACCTCGTCGCATCGGGGTCTGTCGAATCGCGTGCGTCGTTTGTAGACCCATCGTTAGACGCGATAAGCACCTCGCTCGCAACTTTGGGCGAACCCGACGTCGTAATACCAAACAAACATTCGATCAGCATGATTCCCGAACAGGGATCTCGGACGCTGGCAAAATATTTCGTAGCTGTCGCAACGTTCCTGTTGGCTGCAACCATTTTCCGAACGCGACGACTTCGAAAAAGCGTGCTTTGGACTCTTGTATTTTCGAGCGTCTTGATGGCGTTTTGGGGATTAGTTCAACGTGGCACGGGCACTTCAAACCTGTTCCCATTTGTATCGAATCCGGTCAATACAGCGCCCTTTGGATTTTACATCTACAAGAATGCGGGTGCTGCTGCGATTCTTCCTGGGATTGCAGCGATAGCGTCTTTACTGCTCGCGATTGCCCCGCGTAGCTTGCGTCGCAAACCTTCGGTACGCCATGCCGATGCAAGCCAAAACTCGATCATGCCTCGGAATCGCATGTTAGGTAATGATGGTGCGAACCATGAGCTGCCTCACGCATTTAAGACAAAAAAGCAGGCTACGCCCCCATCGATCTCGATTCGTGCCAGCCTGAAATGGGCGACTAGCCCCCGTGCCATGGTATTGCTTGCCATGTTCGCGTTTTTGATATGCGGAGTTCTTGCATCGCTCTCGCGTGGCGCCACGGTGGCCATCGGAATTGCCCTAGTCACAGTAGCCTTGTTACCGCCCGTGAATCGTTTTATGCATCGATTTGCTTTTGTCGCTGCATTGATCGTTGTGGGCTGCGGTGTGGTCGCCGGGCTCACCAACTTGTCCTCGATCGTCGATCGACGGTCTAACCAATGGCAAACAGAAGCGGTACTCAGCGATGTTCGTTGGCAGCACTGGGAAACCTGCATGGCCACAATCCAAAATTACTTTCCATCTGGCACAGGACTAGGATCTTACGGCTACGCCTCACTTCCTCAACAGACGTCTCCTTCGCGTCTTTGGTTTCGCGAAGCACACAATCAGTATTTAGAAGTTATCGCTGAACTGGGATTACCAGGTCTGCTGATGGTCATCGCATTCATGCTGATGGCCACAAGGTGGTGTGTCACTCTGCTGCGTGATCGAGAGAGCCGAGAAATGAATAGTCTCGGAGTCGCAGGATTAATTCTGTTAATCGCCACAGCCATTCAAAGTGCATTTGATTTTGTTGTCGTGATTCCCGGCATTTTGTTACTTAACGCACTTTTCTTTGGAGTCATCGCGGCGGCAGCGCAAAGATCAAAAATCCAAGGGTTAAACGCAAAGTTTGCATCCCACCAGCAAGTGCCTGAAGCAGTCCACTCAGGACATGGTCCATTTCGGTTGATCGCGGCGCGACTTACGCCTCGTTGGATCGCTATCGCAGCAAGTATCATTTTAACGTTTTCAACTTGGCAGCTATACCAAGAAAACAAAACGGATACGGTACTCGAGTCAACTCAAATCGCGAGCATTCCAACAACTCCACCGACTGATTCTGAAATCACGACTAACCTCAAAAAACTAGATGAAGTGGTCGACTCGGGTCGTGCAAATTCTGCAATTTTTCGTCGACGTGCGATGTGGAATTTAGCTGCGTACCGCATGGAACTTGTGAAAGCAGCAAAGGAAGAGGGGCTAACCGTTCCTTGGGAAGCCACTGCGCCCGAGCAGCTATTCCGTATTTTGCAGGGGCTTTCGCTTGAGAATCGTGAATCGGTTGCGGCAGATTTCGTCGCAAGTACACGTTTGAAATCTTTGCTCAGAGCGACTCTTCACGACCTTGCCCTTTCGATCGCTGCCAATCCGTTTGTCCCCCAATCACACCTATGCTGCGCCTACCTTTCACCGATTGCCGCGATGCCCTGGGAACTCTGGTCGACTAATAGCCGGCAATTGTCGCAAAGCAGTCCCGATTTATTGTTCGCCAATGGATTGATGGGTTATTTTGCCGGCGATACAGACATGATGATTGATCAGTGGCGTCGGTCACTAAGCGTCAGCAATAACAACTTAAAATCAATCATTGAATTGTCTCAAAGTGTATTGAGCGCCGAGCAGTTTGCAGAAGAACTGTTCCCAGAGCATCGTTCTGACTTGCTCGTCACCACGATTCGTTTTAAAGGCAGACCATTTTCGCCGCTGATTGACTTGAAAGTTACGCCGGAACTTGTGAACGCAGCGGTGTCATGCATTCATGAAGATGATCACCTCTCGGAATTTGAACGCGACTCGATGAAAGCGCAAATTTACGTCGCTAATCAGCAATGGAAAGAAGCCGCCTCTCATTGGCATAACGCTGTTCATCAAGATGGCCGTGCGGTGGAAAGTCGATACCAATTAGCCTCGGTGCTGCGGCAACTCGGTCGACCTTCCGAAGCATTGCAGCACTGCGAAACGGGTTTGTTGTTGAGCCCTTATGACAGCCGCTTCCGTGAGCTTTCACGACAATTGAAGCGCACCCTGAATAAGCTAAATGTCCACGCGTTGCCCTCAGATGGCGAACTTTCCCGCTAGTCCACTTAATCCGACATTTCAGATTAATGGAACTGAAATCACGCTATAAGATTCCAATGCCCTATGAGTACTCATGCTAGCAAGTTCAACCTGTCGACTTCCTGTAGAGGGGAAGCTGTCTTGAAACAGCCGTCTCAAGCGACACCCCATGTGTACCGAATATCCAACCGCTCGCATCGACCCGTTTCCTCTTATTTAGTCAAGTGACGAAGGCCATGGATCAGCAAACCGCAGATCAATCGACTTCTCTTATCGAGATCGACGTACTTGGACTTTTCCGACGCCGTTGGCATCACATGGTGCTTGGGCTCGGATTCGGTATTGCGGCAGCCGTGTTGTACCAGTTTGTGTCGACGCCGATGTACGAATCCGACATCGAGATACTAGTTGGTCAACGCACGTCCGAACTTGCCAGCAGCGGCACCGTCTCAAGTGCATACGCTAGTGGCGATTTGATTCAAGAAGATCAGCTGGCCACTCACATGCAATTGATCACCAGCCGCAGAAATCTCGGCGAAGCGATCGACAAAAAGTCGCTCAGCAAGCAAGCGTCATTCAAAGAGTCCATTGAAAAGGGCGGTAATCCAATCGATTTCCTGCTCGACAATTTGAGTGTCGAACGCGGTGGCGAAGGCTCGGCGAAAGGAGCGATGGTCATCAAGGTTCATTACCAGGACCCTGACCCGCAAACCGCTGCCTTGGTACTGCAAGCCGTGTTTGAAAGTTACCGAGATTTTGTCGAGGCTCAATCTCGCGGCAATAGTGGTGAAGCTGCTGAGCTAATTCGTGCAGCGGGTGAAGAAAACGAAATCGAGCTTGTCAAAGCAGATGAAGACTATCGTTCGTTCCTAAAGAATGTCCCGATTTTGCTTGAGGGCGAGAAGGCTCGCAACATTCACAAGGACCGTTTGGAGAATCTTGAAACCGAATTGAATCTCGTTCGTACTTCGCTCGCAGAATCACGATCACGACTTGAGGTGGTTGACAATTTTGTCGGACGGACAGCGGACGATGGGATGCAAGGAATGGATCGATTGGCATTGCTCAGTCAAAAAGAGGTTGAGCGGCTCAAGTTTTTCATCGATATGACACGAAGTGAATCGCAATCCAAAGCATTCCAAGCTGCCCAACCGGTGCGTCAAGAAGTTGCCAAAGCTCAGTACACTCGACTGCTGGACCTTCTTCAAAAGGAACGCACGCTGGCCGAAGACTTTGGCCCCGGTCATCCGTTAGTGGAGGCAACGCGGCAAGAGATCGATGTGATCGAGAGTTTTATCAAAAACAACAAGCCCGTCGAAGACATTGACAAGATGGAGCAATTGAGTCCAGCAGAAATGTTGGCAACGTACACCCTGTTGCTCCGTAATGACATTGCAGAACTTGAGAAACGCGAAGAAGTGTTGTTGGAAAAGTCGGAACAAGAGTTACACATTGCCAAAGGCATCGAAAATGATTTCTTGAAAGGAAATTCGCTCAAGGCACGGCTCGAACGCGCTCAAGATCGCTACAACGAAGTAAAACGACGGCTGCAAGAACTCGACCTCACCGGGTCCTATGCAGGTTTTTCGACTGACCTGCTCGCTTACCCCGAAGTTGAGAAAGAGGCGGCCTGGCCTCGATTCCCGATTGTCCTTGCGATTGGATGCATTTTGGGACTGTTCGGCGGAGTGGTTGCAGCGGTAGCACTCGAGCTTGTCGATTCAAGTTTCCGCGACAGTGGCGACCTCGAATCGACACTTCACGCAACTGCGATCGCGCATATTCCCCGGTTCGATATGAAACGAGTGGCGGCTCAAGCCGATCCCGCGTCAAAATTGTCACCGACACTGGTTGCCTTTCACGCACCTCGCGATACCGAAGCAGAGAATTATCGAATTGCACGCACATCGATCATGCTCAAGTATCGAACGAATCACTTACAGGTTTGGATGAACACGAGCCCTCATCCTGGCGATGGAAAGTCAACAACGCTTGCGAATTTGGCAATATCGCTCGCGCAAACTGGAAAAACAGTGTTGCTAATCGACGCCGATATGCGACGCCCCGTCGTATCCAAACTGTTCGGAATCGGACGTGCGGCTGGACTTACTGATGTATTGCTGGCGGTCAAAGAGGTCTCCGATGTTGCAATCCAAAGCGAAGTGCCAGGGCTGAGCATCATGCCTCATGGAACCAACACATCGGAACCTGCCGAATTATTGGAATCGGCTCGATTTCGTGACACGATAGAGAGTTGCCGTGAACAGTACGACATCGTGCTAATCGATGCTCCG
>CAXBHV010000408.1:0-6280 GCA_963974855.1 uncultured Rhodopirellula sp.
AGGCTTTAGCCGCCGAGAGCATCCTTTTCGCAATCAAAAATGCTTCACCGCGTTGGCCAAAAACGGCTGATAAACCGTAAGTCTCCTGCAAATCTGCTTAGTCGCCGACCTTGAACCGACCGTTCGCAGCGCGCAGAACGTTCGAATCAGACTGGGCGGCTTGCGCCAGACCGCTTAATAACGGCTCGAACCAACGTGATCCATGCTGCCACCGACTACGAGTACAGCTGGATTGCCTTGATGATGTCGTCTAGCTCGTTAGGCACGGCAATCGCCCGGTTCGCATGGCTCGCTTTGGTCACACCGCGGCTACCAAGTGTTTTATTGAACACCTCTTGGTCGGTCGTGTGGTAGGCGACTGTGGCGGTCGGGTCTTTCAGTTCGTGCCCGGTCAGAATGCACACGACGCGGTCGCTTGGTGCAATCACGCCTTCGCGGCGGAGCAGTTTGGCGCCGGCAACACTTGCCGCAGATGCTGGTTCGCAGCCAAATCCACCCGCACCGACTTTGGCTTTCGCGTCGAGAATCTCTTGGTCGCTGACTTGTCGAACCACGCCGTCCATGGTGTCCAGGGCACGCAAGCACTTTTTCAAGTTGACGGGGCGATTGATTTCGATTGCACTGGCGATCGTGTCCGCCTTTTTGCCCTCGCGGTCCATCAAGTCGTTGTACTCACGAATCGGGTCCATGTTCACATGTCCACCGTTCCAACGAACGCCGCGACGTTCAAACAGTTCGTACAACGTGTCGGCACCCGAGGCGTTGATCACTGCCAAACGTGGCATGCGGTCGATCAAGCCGAGGGCTTTTAGTTCAGTAAATGCCTTTCCGAAAGCGCTACTGTTGCCGAGGTTGCCACCGGGAACGACGATCCAATCGGGCACTTCCCAGCGAAGCGCTTCGAGGACCCGGAACATGATCGTTTTCTGACCTTCCAATCGGAAGGGATTGACGCTGTTGACTAGGTAGATCCCCAGTTCTTGCGAGACTTGTTTGACCCGGATCATCGCGTCATCAAAGTCGCCTGCGATCTGAACCGTCAACGCTCCGTAATCGAGTGCTTGGCTGAGCTTGCCGTACGAGATTTTGCCGCTGCCGATAAAGATGACCGCTTTCATTAGCCGAGTCGCGCTGCAGTAAAGCGCCAGCGACGCACTAGTATTCCCGGTGCTCGCACACGCAGCACGCTTGGCTCCCATCATCGCGGCGTGCGTCACCGCGGCACACATGCCGTTGTCTTTAAAGCTGCCCGAGGGGTTCATGCCCTCGTATTGCAAATGCAGTTGCCCGTGGTTCATGCCGACGTAGTCGCCGACCGAATCGGTTTGTTGCAGCAGCGTTTGGCCTTCACCGACGGTGACGATTTTGTCTTGCGGGACAAAGGGCAGCAATTCGTGGAACCGCCACACCCCGCTGAATCGGACCGGGTTGGTCCGTTGACTCCACATCGCCTCGAACTCATTGAGTTTTTTCGGTAGGACGGCGCGATCCCATTCGTACTCGATGTCCAGCAGATCGCCGCACTTGTCGCACGACGTGCGAACGCTGTTGGCTTCGTACGTTGCACCGCAGGTCGGGTTGATACAGCGTTGAAAGGCGAGGTCCGTTTGCGGGGCGCTGGTCGAATTGGCGGTCTGCAACATGACGATGACGAAGTGAGGAGGAAACGGAAAAAAAATGTGTTTGCGGATGGCTTTCGGCGGTCACGAATTGCCATCTCTCTTCAAAGTAGATCGGCACAGCGTCGCTGCCGCTAGATTCACTAATCATGAAGAAGTGAAAATATGCGGAAGATCACGATTGCGGAACCCGATCGCTCTGGGCAAACTCTGCTGCTAATTCTAATGTAAGTTTATATTGGAATGGTACTAGTTGTGGCGTGGCCTGCCCGGACAAAAGGACATTTGGTGGCTGATCGATGGCTATTTTGGGATCGAAACGGCCATCAATCTCGGAGCTGTGTTCGGGATTGGACAGGGGCAAGGGGTGATTTTCGCTAGCTTGTCAGTGTTTGCTGGTATTGGAATTTTGGTTTGGTTGTTCTGGTTTCGGGCCGCATATTCGATGTGGTTAACCGTCGCACTTGGCTTGATTAGCGGCGGAATTATCGGAAATCTCTACGATCGGCTGGGGCTGTGGTGGCAACCCGGATACCCCGAAGCCTGGAAGAGCGGCGTTCGCGACTGGGTTTTATGGCAAGCTAGCAATCAATGGAAATGGCCTAATTTCAATATCGCTGATTCGCTGTTGGTGGTCGGAGCGTGCATGTTGATGTATCAATCGTTCTTTCCCGGCGTGACTGGCTATCCCGAGGTGGCCGGATTGCCTGCGGAAGGTGCGGGATCGGCAACGCCGCCTGCATCAAATGAATCTGAATCAAACGCCCCCAAACCCTTCAATTCTGAAGAGCCAACACAATGACCAGCAAACCAGACGATTGGCAGTCGATGCACGATGGCCGGCTTTCGGCGATGATCGAGGTCGCTCAGGCGGCGGGACGGCACACGCTGAAGTATTTCGGGGCCACGGGATTGGTCGTTGACGCGAAAAAACCGGCACCAGTGCTTATCGCTGGGTGGTCGATCCGATCGATGGCACGAAGTCGTTCGTTTGCGGAGTCCCGCTTTATTCGACGCTTTTGGCCGTCGAGTGCGATGGCGAGGTGATCGGAGGAGCGATTTTTATTCCCGCTTTGGACGAGATCATTGTCGCCGGGGTAGGGCAGGGCAGTTGGCACCGAAAAACGTCGGATTCCGAGTGGACCAAAGCTGCCGTGTCGGGCAAAACCGAGCTCTCCACTGCCGTGTTTGTCACCAGCGAAGTCGGTTCGTTCTCAAAACGAGGCGATCCGAATGCTTATGTGCAGCTTGAACGGGATGCATGGGTGACGCGAAGTTGGGGAGATGGCTACGGTTATCTCCTGGTCGCCACCGGACGTGCCGATTTAATGGTCGACCCGATCTGCAACGCCTGGGACGTCGCCGCCATTAAACCGGTGATCGAAGAGGCGGGCGGCAAGTTCACCGACTGGAAAGGTAATTCCACCGTACGAGGGGGGGATGGCGTCGGGACCAACGGTCATCTGCACGCCGCTGTGCTCGCGCGGCTCTCTAAGTAGTCCCTGTAATTAGCCTGTCGAGGCACGAAAGGGCAGGTTTGAGGGGCAGCGAACTTGCTTTTGGGCTATTTTGCCAAGCTTGTTCCGCGTTGTGCATTTACAAAACCCGCCTTTCTCACGTAAACTGCCGTGCTTCGCTCGGGAGCCCTTTCTCCCGACTTCTGTGCGATTGTTCGTTTTCCCCCGTAGTTTCCTGTGTTTGAATCTCTATCTGATGGTCTGCAGTCTGCTTTTAAGAGCTTGTCCGGCAAGGGCAAACTTACCGAAGGCAATATGCGCGACGGGCTCGAGATCGTTCAGAAATCAATGCTCGAGGCTGATGTTAGCTACTCGGTCGTCCAAGATTTCATGGGGCAAGTGTCTGAAAAGGCACTGGGCAAGCGAGTCCTGCTGAGTCTTCGTCCGAACGAAGAATTGGTGCGAATCGTTCACGACGAGTTGATTTCGATCCTCGGTCCGGTCGATTCCTCGCTGCATTTGAAGAGCGAAGGCCCCACAATCATCATGCTCTGCGGTTTGCAGGGAAGTGGTAAAACGACGACGTGTGGCAAGCTTTCGCAGCTGCTTAAAGAACAAAACATCAAGCCGATGCTGGTCGCGGCCGACTTGCAGCGTCCTGCGGCGATCGAGCAGTTGCACGTCATCGGCCGCCAATTAGACATTCCGGTCTATAGCGAAGCGGACAATAAAGATCCCGTCAAAGTCTGTCAGAACGGCGTCGCTAAGGCAAAAGCCGAAGGCGCTCGCGTCGTCATCCTCGATACCGCTGGCCGTTTGGCAATCGATGACGAGTTGATGGCCGAATTGGCCAAGATCGACAAAAAGGTCGGGCCCGACCAAGTTTATCTGGTCGTCGACGGAATGACCGGGCAAGACGCGGTCAACAGTGCCGGGGCGTTTAACGACGCTTTGGAACTCGACGGCGTGATCATGACCAAACTGGACGGTGACGCACGTGGCGGTGCGTTGTTGTCGGTCAAGCATGTTACCGGCGTGCCGATCAAATTTATCGGAACAGGCGAGCACTTTGATGCTCTCGAGCCGTTCCGACCCGAAGGGATGGCGAGCCGCATTTTGCAGATGGGCGATATCGTCGCCGCGGCTCGCGAAGCTCACCGGATTGTCGATGAAAGCGAACGCGAAGAGCTTGAGGCCAAGATGGCTTCGGGCGATTTCACGCTCGACGACTTCAAGAACATGATGGAAAAGGTCGCCAAGCCTGGATTGATGGGCAAGATGATGGGCTTGATGCCTGGCATGGGCCAATTCAAAGAGATGATGGACAGCGACGAGGCCGCGGGCGGAATCCGTCAAACCATCGGCGCGATCAACAGCATGACGATGGCAGAGCGTCGTAATCCCAAGCTGATCGACGCACATCGCCGAACACGAATCGCCAAGGGAGCCGGGGTTCAGTCGCCCGTGATCACCCAGTTGGTCAAGCAGTTCGAGATGATGAAGCCGCTGATGCAAGGCATGATGGGCCAAGGTGCCGGCGGACGTATGAAGATGATGCAGCAGATGCAAAACAGTGGCATGCTGAACAATCCCGGCATGGGCGGGATGAAAGTAAAAAAAGGGACCGGCGAACGACTCTCGCCAGCCGAGAAAAAGAAACGAAAGAAAGAACGCGACAAGATGTTGCGAAAGATGAAACGGAAAGACTAATGGTTTTGTAGTACCGGAATTTGTAGTAGCTAAACTCGCCAAGAGCCTGTTGATTAAAACGAAAAACAAACAGCATTGGTGAGCCGCGGGCCGTAAGGCACCGGGTTATGCATGAGACCCGGCCGCTCACGCGTCACGGCTCAGAAAATCAAACATCGCGGCAAGCTGGAAGCCGAATTCCAGCACCAACAATTCAGCTGAAGTTAAGTGATGCCAGTACGTTCTGGCACCGACCCGGCGTGGAAAAAGCATTTTCCACCCTAGGCAGTCTGACTAGAAGTGAAACCCTGTATCAATTGAGAAGCAGTTAATGGCAGTAAGAATTCGTATGAAGAAGATGGGCCGGACTCACCGCCCGTTTTTTCGTGTATGTGTCATGGATCAACGCAGTCCTCGTGACGGTCGTGTGATCGAAGAAGTTGGCTATTACGATCCAATGTGCCCCGAGACCGATGCACGGGTGACGCTGAAGTCAGACCGAATCGATCACTGGATTAGCGTGGGTGCTCAGCCAAGCGAAGGCGTTGCGACCTTCATCAAAAAGTATGGCACCAACGGTAGCCATCTTGAAAAGCAAGAAGCTGCACGTGCTCGATTGGGCACGCGTAAGCAGTACACGCCTGCTCCGGAAGCACCGAAGCCAGCGAAGAAGAAGGAAGAGCCTGCGGCCGAAGCAGCACCTGAGGCACCCGCGGCCGAAGCTCCTGCGGCTGAAGAATCCGCGAGCGAGTGATAGAGGTCCTGCGCTATGCGACTGGACATCGTCACACTGTTCCCCGCGATTTTTGATGGCTACCTGACTCAGAGTTTGCTCGACAAAGCGATTCAGCGTGAACTGGTTCAAATCCACCGGCATAACCTCCGGGATTGGGCCGAGCACACGCCGCATCGCAAAGTCGATGATCGTCCTTTCGGGGGCGGTCCAGGGATGCTGATCCAAGTCGAACCGACGGTAACGTGTGTCGACAGTGTCGAAGCGATGGATCCCCGACCGGCTCGGCGAATTTTGCTGACGCCTCAAGGGAAACGCTTCGATCAACGCATGGCAGAGGATTTTGCGACAAGTGAGCGTGTGTTAATGCTCTGTGGTCGCTACGAAGGATTTGACCAACGCGTGGTTGATATTTTGCAACCCGAAGAGGTCAGTATCGGTGACTTTGTCTTAAACGGAGGCGAAGTCGCGGCAATGGTAATCGTTGACGCAGTCGTCCGGCTTTTGCCAGGCGTGCTGGGTGACGAGAACAGCAGCATTGATGATTCGTTCAGCCGCGGAAATCGGTTGCTCGAGTTTCCTCAATACACCAGACCAAGAGAGTTCCGCGACCACGCGGTTCCCGACGTTCTTCTGAGCGGTGACCACAAGGCGATTGCCAAGTGGCGGGACCAGCAAAGCCTCGATCGAACTCAAAAACGGCGCAGCGATCTGCTGGGGCCGGATAACGAAAACAACTAAATCTTTTTGAGAAGAGAGCAATACAAATGAGTCAATCATCC
>CAXBHV010000409.1:0-6274 GCA_963974855.1 uncultured Rhodopirellula sp.
TGTTGTGATCGCCTCGCTGCTGTTAGTCGGTTTCTACCTGTTTGGCGGCGTTGAAATCCTGGTCGAAATTTTTCATGCGTTTGTGGGGCCCGTGGAAACGGTGGCGACTGCGCAGGCGAGTGGGGAATTGACGAGTGGGGAATTGGCCGAAGTGGAAATGTCCGCCGAGCCGTCGTTTCTGGGGTTCTCTGTGATCCTGTTGGCGGTGAACATTATGTTGGTCGTATTCAACATGATTCCAGCCTTTCCGATGGACGGCGGTCGTGTGTTGCGAAGTTTATTGGCGATGGTGACTAACTATCGCCGAGCCACCTTTCTGGCCTCACGCATCGGAATCGCATGTGCGATGATGATGGCGATGGCGGGAATTTACGCTCAGGCGCCGGGGCCGGTCTTGGTGGCGATGTTCATTGCTTATGCTGGCATCTCCGAAGCTCGCCAAGTCGAGATGATGGAATCGGTGCGTGGTTTGAGCGTGTCCAACGTCATGACCCAGTGTCTCAATTCGATCCCCATGAATGCGACGCTTGATGAAGCCGCCCATCGCTGGCAATCGATCGTCACGACAAGCTTGCCAGTCACAGCCCAGGGCGACATCGTCATTGGCGTGCTAAGACTGAAAGATTTATTGACGGCGATTGAGTCCGACACTAACTCATTTGTGACAGTCGGAGAGATTACGGATCACAACGCATCGTTTGCACGCGAATTCGAATCCCTCGAAAACGCCATCCTTCGCAGCGGAGGCCAATATCGGCAAATTCCCGTTGTCAATTCCGATGGCTGTCTCGTCGGCTGTCTCGACATGGACTCGATGATGACGCGTGGTTCATTGCGAAAACATCTCGCCAATCGCGCACCGGTGGTCGACCGGTTTGATGCCGTAACGTAGGAAATTTTTAGATCACTCGCAGCGCAAGCGGACTTTTGATTTAGTGAGCCGCTCGCGCGTGAGCGGCCGGGTTCCACGTATTACCCGGTGCCTTACGTTACCCGGTGCCTTACGGCCCACGGCTCACCACGCTATTTACATTTTGATTAAATCAACAGCCCGCACGCCGCCCGGTTACGCGGCGTTACCCGAGGCTTTACGGCCGACGGCTCACGCGTTGGCACTGCGATTTTTGGCGACGACGATGAAGCCGCCCACGGGACTGCGTGATCCGGAGACGATCGAGGCTCCGTCGATCGCGAGCGAATGAAACTGTGCGACGTCCCACTGCGTAGCTTGCAAATCGGCCATCAGTTCGCGTTTGGAGAATCGATGCATGAACATTTTCTCGAGTCCGCGGTACTGGTAAACGCTGTCGCCAAAATCGTGATCCGATTGCAATCGCGACTTGATCCACGATCGAACCAGCGATCGCCACCCGCCGGGTTCTCGCAATGCGGACCAGCGATTGTGCACATGCAGCACAAATTGTCCTCCGGTGCGGACGATGCGAGCGGCATGGCGTAGCATTTGCCTGCGATTTTTGCGTCCCTGGATCATCCCCAGCGTGCTGAACAGGCAAACCGCATGGTCAATCGACTGGTCGGTAAAACAGTCCAATTGGACCAAATTGGCGCGGATCGCGTGGACCCGTCCCTGCAACTCTCGCTGCGAAGCTTTTGCCATCATCACTTCGAGCATCCGCTGGCTCAGATCGACCCCGACGATGCTATAGCCTCGACCGGCTAATTCCATAGCCACCCGCCCGCTTCCGCAGCCTAAATCGACAATCGAAGTCAGGCTTGGCGAGGAATCATCCGATAAAGTGCCAGGAAAGACTTCTTTCAAAATCGACTGGTCCAGGGCACAAAGCGGAGTATCCGCCACAAACGCATCATAATGGTCCGCGATCGTCCGCTCGTTCACATAACTCCACGTTCCCGTAGAAACGCCGATCGGGCGACGCCAGTCTGGCGGTCGCGTGGTTTTCGGGGGCTGGTTCAAAGGGCTACCGGGTTCCTATAATTCGCGGCGTGATCGTGATTGAAAGTGGCTTGTGTTTTGCCACTGGACCACGAAATGTTTCGAGCAACGAATTGCTCGAGTGACAATCAGCTTACCGTAACAGACGGTTTATTCGACGCCAGCCAGTGATCCTGGTTCGGCTCCATCAACTTGAGGAGAAATAGGACAGTGGCAATACGAGTTGGAATTAATGGCTTCGGCCGAATCGGACGTATGGTTTTTCGTGCTTCAGTGACTCGCGATGATATCGAAGTCGTAGGCATCAACGACCTCCTCGATGTTGATTACTTGGCATACATGCTGAAGTACGACTCGGTCCACGGCCCTTTCGAAGGCGAAGTGTCGACCGAAAACGGAATGCTTGTCGTTAACGGCAAGAAGATCCGCATCACCGCCGAAACCAATCCTGCGAACTTGAAGTGGGGCGATGTCAAAGCGGACGTGGTTGTAGAATCGACCGGTATCTTCTTGACCGCCGAGTCGGCCAAAGGCCACATCGACGCCGGTGCTAAGAAAGTTGTCATGTCGGCTCCATCCAAAGACGACACCAAGATGTTCGTCATGGGCGTCAACGACGACAGCTACGACGGCGAACAATTTGTCTCCAACGCTTCGTGCACCACCAACTGCTTGGCTCCGATCGCCAAGGTGCTTAACGACAGCTTCGGTATCAAGCGTGGTTTGATGACCACCGTTCACGCGGCAACCGCAACCCAGAAAACCGTCGACGGTCCTTCGACCAAAGATTGGCGTGGTGGTCGTGGTATCCTGGAAAACATCATTCCTTCGAGCACCGGTGCTGCGAAGGCCGTTGGCAAAGTTATTCCTGAGCTTAACGGCAAGTTGACCGGGATGGCTTTCCGCGTTCCAACTTCGGACGTTTCGGTTGTCGACTTGACCGTCGAGCTCGAAAAGGAAGCAACCTACGAAGACATCTGTGCTGCAATGAAAGCCGCAGCCGATGGCCCGATGAAGGGCGTGCTTGGCTACACCACTGACAAAGTGGTCTCCACCGACTTCCGCGGCGAAACCCGCACTTCGGTATTCGACGCCGACGCTGGCATCCAACTCGACAAGACCTTCGTCAAAGTCGTAGCATGGTACGACAACGAATGGGGTTACTCGAACAAGGTCCTCGACCTCGTTGCTAAGATCTCGAAGTAAACCTTTCGCAGATCGCTAAACAAACAAGAAGGCTCGAAGCATCACGCTTCGGGCCTTTTTTCGTAAATGTGGGATAGGCTTCCAGCCTGTCATAGCATCCCTCGACAGGCTGGAAGCCTATTCCACGCCTCATTTTCCCGGCCGTAACTCTTCGCGAGTTTCGCTACGACAATCGCATTTCGCGATGACAGGCTGGAAGCCTATCCCAATTGCAAACACCGACGTCGGAGACGTCGGGCGACTTTGCATTGCTTTAACGCAATGACGAGACCGGGCGGGGTTTGCGATACTTGTTGGGGTTCGCCGCTTTGCCCGTGATCTCGTACAAGAATTGACTTGGGATCGTCGGACGCGGCTTGCCCCATTTGCGGCGAGTCAGTGCCATCGACATCGTCAATGTTTCTTGAGCCCGCGTGATTCCGACGTAACACAGCCGGCGTTCCTCGGCGATGTCTTCCTCGCGACCACTCTTCACACTGCGGCTATGCGGCAGAATCCCTTCTTCCAAACCAACCATAAAGACGACCGGGAACTCGAGTCCTTTCGCTGCGTGTAACGTCAGCAACCAGACGGAATTCTTCAGCGCCATCTTGTCCTTTTCGTTCCCCATCTCGCGGCCAGCAAGCGCCGTCTCGGCGAGGAATCCGGTCAAATCCGCCTCTTCGGTTTTGTCTTCAAAGGCCGCGACCGCATTGGTCAAATCGCCAATCGATGCCATTCGTGCATCGCGTTCTTCGGGGTTGTCGTATAGCCGAGCGATCTCGTCGGCATACGCCGTTCGCTCGAGCAGTGTACGCACAGCATCGGTAAGCGAATCATTCTTGGCTCGCAGCCGAACATCCTCGGCCATCTGCCCTAGCTCGGTAATCCCACGCCGCGCGCTCGGAGACAAATCTTGGACCGCCGCATTATCCTGCATCACCTGCCACACCGGCACTCCACGCTCGACCGCGCGTTTGACCAACAATTGAACCGTTTTGTTGCTCAAGCCACGGGCAGGCGTATTGATCACCCGCAGCAGCGAGATCTCGTCATCTGGCTGCTCGATCCATTTCAAATAAGCAATCAAGTCGCGGATTTCACGCCGATCAAAAAACGATTGGCTCCCCATCATCACATAAGGAACGTCGTGCTTGCGAAGCTCGGTTTCAAACAATCGCGGCTGCTCGTTGGTGCGAAACAGGATCGCGATGTCACGCGGCTGGATGTGCTGGTTATCGATCAGATTTTTGATCTCACGAACCACCATCTCGGCTTCGACCGTTTCATCCTTGTGCTGCAAAATGCGGGGTCGGCGGCCATCAGGACGACTGGGAACCAAGATTTTGTCGTGCCGGACGGTGTTGTATTGGATCAGCGTGTTGGCCATCCCCAAAATCGCCCCTGTACTGCGGTAATTGTCCTCCAGACAAACCACCTTTGCGTCAGGCCAATCTTTGGTGAAGTTCAAAATGTGCGTGACATCAGCACCTCGCCATGCATAAATCGATTGATCATCGTCACCCACCACGCAGAAATTACGATGCACCTGTGTCAGTGCCCGCGTAATCCGATACTGGCTGCCGTTGGTGTCTTGGTATTCGTCGACCAGCACGTGATCGAACTTCGATGCTTCCTCTTCACGAATCGCGTCGTGCTCGAGAAACAGCGATTCGGTTTGCAGCAATAGATCGTCAAAATCCATCGCCCCCCGCGCCCGCAACGCATTTTGGTAGCGGCGGTAACCCGAAGCCGCAAAATGTTCTTTGTCAGTCGAGGCAATCGACATCGCCTCTTCGGGATGAATCGACTGGTTTTTCCAGCCGCCGATGATCGACAACATGTCGCCCGGCTTCAGCGCGGTACCGGATAAACGCAACTCACGCAGGATGTTACGGGCAATCGACTCTTGGTCGCTGCGGTCGTAGATCGAAAATTTGTCGGGATAGCCAAGCGCCCTGGCGTGACGCCGCAGGATCCGCACGCACAACGAGTGGAACGTGCTGATCGTCGGCTTGGGCTCTTGCGGTTCGCCTTTGCGAGGTTTGCGTTTTTTCTTGGTGCCGATCAGCTCGCCGATCCGCTCCTGCATCTCGCCCGCAGCTTTATTGGTAAACGTCATCGCAAGAATGCGATCCGGTGGCGTCCCATTCCGAATCAAATTGGCGATCCGGAATGTCACCACCCGCGTTTTGCCAGTTCCAGCACCTGCCAGCACCAGCATGGGCCCAGACAACGTTTCAACTGCGGCAGCCTGAGCCGGGTTAAGTCCGTGGCTCACATTCATTCCGTTTGATCAAGGTAACGTTTCACTGCTAAAAATCAAAAACGGATCCCATGGCCCTTGCCGCGTGCGATCCGTTTTCATCCGATAAGGTCCCGACGCGTGTGCTCGGGACTGAATTAGAAAGGGTTTGAAGCCTTTTTTAACGAAGGGCATCTCGGTCGACGAGTGGGTTAGCCGATCCGGTCGCAATCAGCACCATTGCAGCCATTTGCGGTTGGTTCGAGTTGACCAATTGGCGATTGAACGGGATTCCGTAGCAGGCATAGTTGCCCGTTGCGGTGTCCAGCACATACACGACCGATGGAGCGGCAGGTCGATTACTGGCTCGCGGGAAATCGGCCATCCCGGTGACCATCATGTACGAGCCCCCTTTTCCGCCGCTGGAAAGGGCATCGGCTACATTGACGCTAAAACTGGCCATAAATCGGCCGACTCGCGGGTAAATTACGGTGCACTGCAGCAACCCCGAGTTGTGGTCTAGCACGAACAGCCCTTCGGCATCTTCGCTGATCGGCCCGGTCGCCATTGAAAACTTTTCGCTGTACACCGACGACGTGGCGTCGATTTTCGGGAACGTCACGTGGGTCTCGGACGATGATTTCCCCGCAAAATAGGCAACCGCGGACACTCCGACGAGCGAAACCGCCAGTAAAAGCATGCCCAAATAGCCTTTCCCAGCACAGCAACGCCCCGCATGGGTGGCAAGAACTGGCAACGGTTGGTCGATCGAGTTTGATTCGGGAAAATCAATGCTCACGTTATGATCGGACATTGTATTTTTGCTCCAGCGAGGTGGCGTTTGACGAGATTTGGTGACTTCCAGGGAATTGTACGCGCTGGCGATCGACTTTACGATTGCCTTCTTAGCGAGATTCGGAACAGATTCT
>CAXBHV010000410.1:0-6266 GCA_963974855.1 uncultured Rhodopirellula sp.
GAATCCCATTCGCACTTTTTCCACCGCTGGAGCACCGTCCCCCACCGCTGCCTGAGCCGCGATGATGTTTTCGCGATATTGGCGACAACCGCTGTAGGAACTGAACATGCTGGTGAAAAATGCGAGCGAACGTTTGCAGCCATCGTCTCGCATCTGTCGCAAGGTATCTTCGAAATACGGAGCCCAATTGCGATTGCCCCAATAGACTGGCAAATCGATTCCGCTCTCCTTGAACTCGGTCTTGATCGCCGCGAGCAACTGACGGTTTTGTTCATTGATGGGGCTGACGCCACCGAAATGTTGGTAGTGCTCGACGACTTCCATCATCCGTTCTCGAGGCACATTTTTGCCTCGTAAAACATTCTCTAAAAATGGGATAACGTCGTCGGGACCTTCGGGGCCACCAAAGGAGACGAGCAAGAACGAGTCGTACGGTGGCGTTGTGTCAGACATACAGGAGCGAGTCTTCGATAGAGGCAGTGAACCAGAGCAATCAAACGAACCAGGCAATCAACCGCCGAGAACTTTAGAAGATCGGCGATGATGTGTCGATAATGTAGCAGATCCTATATTCACCCTCCCCGCCTGCGTTGGGAGCGTCCACCGCTAACACCACGAACCCCACCCAGAGCCGGCTGCCGCCGACTCTCACCTCACCAAAGGGGAGGTGAATCCTCTGAAAACCATAGCGGCCTGGCAAGCGGCTATTGTTTCGCGGGCTGGCGAACGATGGTGGATGCTGACGACGTTGCCCAAGTCTGTTCACCCGCGACCAGACAACGGATGGTCAACGGACCGCTGACGTCGGTTGGCAGCACAAACACGCATTGATGAGTTTGATTCGCAGTGACCGGTTGCGTGATCGAAGCAATCGAGGTTTCGTTCGGATCATCGTCACCCGAGGACGATCCCAGCGGTCGATCCAGCGTCATCGTCAATTCGCCGTCAATCGAACAGGTCGACTCGATCGTGATCGTTTCGCCAGGGTTGTAGCCCGCTTTGACTTGGATATCGACCGATTCCGGAGGATGCAAACGTAGCGTCGGGTCGCCCAGCAAATTGTACAGCCGGACATGTTCGCGGCGTTCGTCCACCAAGTTGGTGCCTGCGGGGCTAATCATCGCAGCGAGCGAGTCGATCATCATTCGCGTGGTCGATCGGTCGGTCGTCGAATCCCGCTGCATGTCGACCAGCGTGTTCAGCCACGCATCGCCCAGTCGAGCTTCCTTCTGATGATAGACACCATCGATCAAGCCGATTGCTGCAGTCGCGTTGCCGTAGGGCATCGTCACTCGCGTGCCCGCGATCACCGCGATCGGGCCTCCATCGGCCAGCAGCATCCGTTCGGCAAAACAATCCTGGGGTGCATCAATCGCTCCGGTGTAACATGCAAGCAGCAATGCGATTGGCGAACACGCTCCGACACAGTTCAGTTGTCCGATGCTGTCGCAATCGAGCACCGGTTGACCTTGAGCATTCGCCGGGACTCGGTCTAAATGAGTGACTTGGCCGTGACCGGCGTACACCCAAAACCGAGCTCCGCGGTTGTAGTTTTCGATCACCGCTTCGGTAAACGATTTGGTTTTGGGAAAGAAGCGGTGATTGGGACTGGCGTAGGCAACCGTGGTACGGGTTTCTGCAGGCAAAACTCCGGTGACAATCGTGCGTGTCACGGATTCGATGGCCGTGTCGATCATGCCGCCGAAGCCGCCGATGCCACCGACCAGTTGCACATTGCCCCGCCAAGAACCAAAGTCTGCATTTTGTTCGTAGCGGATGATCCGTTGGACCAGCGATTGCAATTGCGTTTCTGCTTTGACGGGAAACCTGCCGACGACGGCATCGGGAATTCCGTCGCCGTCAAAATCGCCAAACGGCATGTCGCTCGACAACGTAGGGGTGGAACCAAATTTGGCGGTCACCGTGGTCGCAAAATAGGTGGTCGGAATTTCAAGCAGTGGATTGCAGGTCGTTCCAATCGACGGAGCATCGCCCACCAATACGACATAACGGGTGCTGGGATCCGCAGACGCCTGGATTGCCGCCTGCAGCAATTTGGCATCGGGATTGTTATCAACAATCGATACACTTAATCCGTCGCGTTGGCGATGGTCGATCCAGTGCCGCAGCTCGGCGCGATAGGCGGGGGGGCAGACCGCCACAATATCGGCAGCCACTGCAGAACCACGATCCGCCACGCCACTTCCTATGACCAGCAGCAAAGCAGAAAGCGAAAAAAGGGTTTTTCGAAAGAACATACCGGTCATTTTAGAAAGGGATAGAAATCAGCTAAGCTGCGTTTCTAGTCGTACGGCTCAATTGTAAAGTGCGACAGTCTCTCTTATCTCAACGAATCCAAGTTTTTTACGCTAGATCAATGTCCGACGACGTACCGACACCCCTGCCGAAAATCGCCATTACTGTCGGTGACGCTGCTGGAATTGGGCCCGAAATTGCCTTGAAATGTGCCTCCTCGGCAGAAATAACCGAATTTTGCACCCCCATTCTTTATGGGCCCGAGGCGGTGCTGAAGCGAGTGGCTAGCCATCTCGGTTTGCCGATCCCCGCCGTGGTGGACCTGCCGCTTGCCAACATCGACGCCCTGACCCCAGGGCAATTTAGTGCCGACACGGGCCGAGCGTCGTTTGCAGCGGTTTGCGCGGCGATTGATTCGACGCTGAATCAGCAAACCGCCGCGATCGTGACGGGGCCGATCCAAAAGGAAGCGTGGCACGACGCGGGGATCGAGTTTCCTGGGCATACCGAGTTGCTGGCGTCGCGAACCGGGACCCATGATTTCTCGATGATGTTGACCAGCGAAGCGATCTCGTGTGTGCTGGCCACGATCCATATCCCGTTGGCCGACGTGCCCACGACGCTGACCAGTGAGGGGATATTGCAAGCGATCCGGATGGGAGCCGACGCACTGCAGCGGCGATTGAAGCGTCCGCCGCGGATTGCTGTGTGTGGACTCAATCCGCACGCAGGCGAGAATGGATTATTCAGCCATGGCGAAGAATCACGGATCATTGAACCGGCCATCCAGCAAGCTCGGCGGGAGGGTCACGATGTGATCGGCCCCCTGCCACCCGATACTGCGTTCACGCCGGCGATGCGAAGTAATATTAACGTCTACGTTTGTATGTATCACGACCAAGGTTTGATACCACTAAAAGCACTTGCGTTTGACGATGCAGTCAATGTCACGCTGGGGCTTCCCATCGTGCGAACCAGTGTCGACCACGGCACCGCAATGAACTTGGCCTGGAAAGGAGTCGCGAATCACGCCAGTATGATGTCGGCGATCCGCATGGCCACCGATCTTTGTAGCGGCTAGAAGTTTGAAGCCGCTTGAAGAACGTGAAGGATTCTGTTTTTGTATCACCTGATTTTGAGGTAGCGGATTTAATGCCAGACGATGACGAGTCGGCGAGTCAGGAGACTTCGGCTGCGGAACAACCGATTGAAAACCAGCTACCGGTCAAGGGCCAGCGGTCGATCGGGTGGGCAGCGTTGGAAGTGATCGCGGTGGTCGCGTTGTTCTTTATCTACGCAGCCGACGCGCCGCCGATGGTGAACGAAGCTCACTATTTGGTGAAGGCAAAAAATTTCTGGCAGCCTGATTGGTGTGCCAACGATTTGTTCACTGCATCGGGCAAGGCACACACGACATTCTATTTTGTGTTTGGGTGGCCAACGTTATTCCTGTCGCTCGAGGCCACCGCTTGGATCGGACGCTTCGTCGGTTGGACTTTGATCGCCCTCGGGCTCTATCGATTGACCAGGGCACTCGTTCCGATGCGGTTTGCCACGCTTGGTGTCGCGGTCGCTTGGATCGCCGCGGTCGAGTACGGGAATCTCGCAGGCGAATGGGTGATTGGCGGCATCGAAGCCAAGGTGCCCGCGTACGGATTTGTGTTGATGGCACTCGCCGAACTGGTCCATCGACGCTGGAATCAAGTTTGGATATTGCTCGGCATCGCCTCGGCATTCCATGTGCTCTCGGGCGGTTGGTCGGTCGTCGCGGTGGCGATCGCGTGGCTAATTAGCGAACGACCGCGAGACGACCGCAAACCGTTTTTCACTCCTGCGTTGTTTTTCGGCGGAGCGATCGCGTTGATCGGTGTCTTACCGGCGCTGTGGTTGACGATGGGGGGCGAGGCGGCAGACTCGGTGCGAGCAGCACGGATCTATACCTACTATCGATTGCCGCATCATTTGTTGCCGTCGAACTTTCAGTTCCACTGGTATGTTCGACATACAGTGTTGCTTGGCTCCGCAGTCGGGCTTGCTTGGCTCACGCGTCATCAAAGTCACCCCAGCAAATGCAATCGTGAAGGTTGGAATCGTATTCGTGGGTTTGCAATCGGAGCGATCGCGATTGCCGTGATCGGCTTGATCCTAGGAGGCTTAAAAACTTACTCGCCCGATCTGGCGGCAAAACTGTTGCGGTACTACTGGTTTCGGCTGTCCGATGCCGTTGTCGCCCTTTGGTTCGCCTTGTTGCTGATGCGTTGTGTTGCGCAGCGTCGTGAGACGAAACCAATACTGGTCTCGGGTTTTGCAGGATTGGCGATTTGCGTGGTTTTGGTGGGGATCAGCAGTTTCGACCGAATGCGATTGGGAGTACCGCCGTCGGCAAGCAACGCCATGCTGGGCTGGGACGTCGACGCATTGCCCGCAAAACAGCAACGGGTGTTTGAGGATTGGTTAAAGGTATGTGATTGGGTTCGTTTGGCCACCGATGTGGATGAAGTATTCTTGACGCCACGTCATCAACAAAGTTTCAAATGGTATGCCGAGCGAGCGGAGGTGGTGAACTGGAAAGACGTACCTCAGGACTCAAAAAGCTTGGATCAGTGGTACAAGCGTTTCCGTGAAATCTATCCCGTCCGGCTCAGCACGATTCGGGTCACGATTCACTATCGATCGTTGATCGAGTATCGCGAAAAGTATGGTGTGAATTACATCGTCGTCGATCGACGGATCACGGGCCAACAGATGCCGTTGGTACGCGTCTATCCACTCTCGGAAAACGAAAACAAAACGTACGCGGTTTACGAATTACCTTACGCGATGCCTTGACGCCCGCCGTCTCGACACACGGCGTGCGATTAAAAGAGGATGACGGCGTTTCGTATATCGTTTCGTACTCTGTGAACGACCTGTTTTTAGATAGAAAAGGACTTAGAGAGGAAATTGATTTCTTCTCGCGGTAGAGCAGGTAGGCAGGAATCATTGGGTGAAATCCCGTTAGCCGTTTTGGCCAACGCTGTGAAGCATTCTCCTCGTAGCTACCTTCGCCAGAAGGTGGTGATTCGTATTGGCCGGCAATCATCCACGCTCTGGCGAGCGTAGCTACGGAACGCAAATGCCGTAATTTGCCGTCTCTAAATGCTTCACAGCGTTGGCCAAAACGGCCAATATACTGAAAGACTCCTGCCTAACTGCTTAGAGCGACTAAACTACCGGGGGCCGGTATCGCGATATCGCACAGGAAATTTTGAAATTTTGTTTGGACGATGGCTCAATGAGGAACGACCCAGTGAATCGGATGATCGGATTTTTGCTGCTTTGCATGATCTCAACCCCCGTATTTGCGGATGACTGGGATCCCAATGACGATACGTTTGATCCCAATCTTCAGTCCGTCGTGATCGGCGATCGATCGTGGATTGGTGATCCCTCTCCTTTCGTTCATACGGGATCGTCGCAGACCGGCTACACCTATGTGAACGCCACGAATTACGCAGGCATGGATCCAGCCGTACAAATCTCGTTGATGGTACCGCTGAAACCGGGTGAAACGGTGCCTGCGGCTGGCGGGATGCTGATGCTGGACAAGAATCAAACCGAAGCGTTCGTGAAAACATTGGCGAGCAAGATGACGACGCCACCTACGGACAAGCAAGAACGCGTGCCAATCCACACTTCGCTCAAGGGAGCGGACTGGGTGTTAACATTCGCGGCGGAAAATGAAGGGCGATTCCTTCAATTGGAAAACAAGACCAAAGATAAAGTGGACACTTATCGTTTCACGATCAACGCGTCCAAGAAACTGCGAGGGGCAATCCAGCATTCGCTCAGCAAACTTGAATCGAAGACCGACAAATAGCCAGAACTTCAACGCCAATTCGATGCACTCAACCAGGGTCTTTCGCGTATTTTGCGTTCTATCGCGGCTGAGTTTTTTCGACGCCCCGAAAGCTCGATTCGGCGATAGGGGAACGCTTTCTTCTCTTTCGGTTTACGCTCCCTTTTTCTAG
>CAXBHV010000411.1:0-6263 GCA_963974855.1 uncultured Rhodopirellula sp.
GTTAGCCGCGGGCCACAGCGGGAAAAACGTTCGAATTCCGCGGGGCGGACCCTCGCCGCACCGCTAACCAAGTGAGGCAAAGCGATAGATAGTCCTTTACTGCTGCTGCCAGAACGCCGACGCTCCCGAAGCGTTTCTGAAAAGACGGAAACATTAATGCGACAGAAAAATAAAGAAGGTTTCGTCGCGGTGAAAAAATCTTTCTGTCGCATTAATGCTTCTGTCTTGTCCTAAACTAGCACACAATGACAAGACTAACCGTCGAGAAAGACTACGCTGGCCGTCTGATTGGTTCCCCGCCACCGATTTCCACCGACCGCGGTAGGGGGCGTCAGCAATTGCCACGGGCCCCATCCCATCGCCGACGGAACTGATGGCAGCTTTGACGAAGAAACGATTAGGGTAGGAAGATTCAGGACGAGATTCATTTTATCCTCAGGCGCAGTGCCTCCTGGCGCATTGGGACGCCATCAAGATCTACTTCAATTAGCCAAAGGGCTATCTCAAAATCCAGGATCCTTTTGTGAGTACTCTGGTTGCATGCACGGTATTCATTCAAGAAAATGTGTTGCTCAACTAGCCTTTTTGCCGGGCATCAACCTAACCACAACCCATTGCCGGAGAATTTTGTGATAGCACGAAAGCTATGCGCCATTTGCTTGTTATCAACATTTGTTTTTACGGCGTCGGCGAGAAGCCAGTCGTTAGCGTACCGCTGGGATTCGGACCCAATGCTGGCGTATCATGTGAACATCGTCGCGGATCTCCCGGATGAAGTCGAGACGCTCAGCGGTGCGATCACGTTCAAAGTAGAGTCACCCACGACGCCCGCTCGATTGACGTTTAGCGGCGGACTGACGAAGACGACCAAGAAGAAGCCAGGTTCGACGTCAAGTTCTCCGGGATTGGGGCCATTCGGTCCAGGCTTTGGCGGCCCCGGTCGTCACAGCCCTTTCGCACAACGAAGCAATCCGTTCAAGGGGCTGGAACGCACTACAAACGACCTCGTGATCGACTCGCGAGGCAATGTGTCGTTCCTAAAAGGAAGCTCGCAGCTACCCTACTTATTGGGCAACCTTTCGCTGCTGGTGTTTGAGCCATTGCACGAGGGAAATGAGAAGAACTGGAAATATGACAGCGGTGTCACGATCTCGGAAAAAAACCAGGATCGGGCCAACCGCTTTAATCCGTTCGGTCCATTTGGACCGTTTGGCAATCAAGGCGATGACAAAGAAACGGTAAGTGCGGCGTCACAACTCGTTTCCTTCACGCTGCAGCGTGAAAATGGACAACTGGCTACGTACGCCAAGACCTTCCAGCTGAACTCGCCCGCCGGCGAAACGGCTTACAAGATCGACGGCAAAGGGACGTGGACGTTCAACCGAAAGTTAGGCGTTTCGGAAACGTTGGACTTCTCACAAAAACTGACGATCATCGATGGGAACATCTCGGTCGCGATCCCAGTGAGTGTCAAATATCAGCGGCTCTCGCCGGATGAGTATAGCAACTACGAGAAAAACCGTCTTGCGGCAATCGAAGAACGCAAAGCCGCCGCACACGTGGCAAGCTACCAGCATGGTGGTTATGTTCCGCCTAGCAATTTACCTGTCACCGACGAAATGAAGCTGCCAGTAAATCTACTCATTCTGTGGAAGAAGGATAGCCGGAATTACTGGTCAGGTACGGTCGTTGAAGAGCTGTCCGATGGCACCGTCAAAGCCAAGGAAGTTGGTGGGCAACGCCGGACGTTCACCGTGCCGCGAGGGCGTCTGCAACTCGTGCCAAGAGAGATCGAACAACCCAAGTCGATCTCCGCAGAAATACTTGCTTCGCTGCACGTTCAAGCCGAGCGTGCTGGACAACTTGAGGCGGCGAGGAAACAGGTTCATGAGCAGTTGCTCGAGGCTGCAAAGGCGAAACCAGACGCACCGATTCTGGGCCAAGAGCGACAGCAGATCGTGTCCGGCCTGCGATCCGGCAACTACCTGGAGATGGAAAGGGCCTTGCAACTGGTTGCCGCCCGAAATCCTCGCAAGGATGGCGAGTTGAACGAGGCGGTCAAGAAGACGCTAGAATATCCTGATGGCATGCTTCAAAGTATTGCCAAGGTGGCCCTGCCAAAAGTACTCCCTGGTCCGTGACCTGCCTCGACTTCGAGCACTTCCACACCGGTGGGGAAATCAAAATGCTCTTCATCATAATCTTGCCTGGTTGGCTCCTGACAAACGCGGGTGCGGAAACAGGATTAAGATTATGATTCGCCACGACTCTTGTTCGATCCCAGCTCTCGGACGCCTCTGTCCGCTCGCTACAACCCGCACAAGGACAGTGTAGAATACGAGTTCAGGGACGCTGACTTCGCATACGAATTCGCTAGCTTAAATGGTGATGCCGAATGGGTTCGGATCTCGTGACGCCGTGCACTCATTCACCAAGAACTCTCTCGATGCAGATTTTTTGATGCGATTTTCTCGTTTGATACTAGTCATCAGTTTGCTACCCATCATCATTGGATGTTCCAACGGTGAAGACAGCGGCGTTTCCATGACGACAGCAACGGCCGGACAAATCGTCTTTAGCGGCGGACACGAAACGGATCCGGTCGACCATGGCCGGCCGGTTGCACTGATCGGCAATGCGCTCGGCGTGACACCGGAGGTTTTTCGCGACGCGTTCAGCGGCGTCAGTCCAGCCGAAAACGGCTCGCCATCTCCATCTCACGCTCAAGCGAACAAGCAGATCTTGATGAATAAACTTGGTCCGCACGGAGTCACCAACGAGCGACTGGACGAGGTCTCAAATTTCTACCGTTATCAGCCGCAGTCCGGAGAACTCTGGAAACACAAACCGGCAGTCGCAACAGCAATAATCAAGGATGGTGAGGTCACTGGTTTTGAAATTAGCGACGGAGGTTACGGCTATTCGACGCCTCCGACAGTCCAAATTGCCGGCCACCTAACAGTCAAGGTCAAAGCCGAACTTGAATACACTTCGGACCTTCAAACCAACGGTCGAGTGAAGACTCTGACAATCATTGAATAATTCAGCGATGATGTTGTGATTCGGATATCTTCGGCGATGTGAACCAGTCGTGCAAAGGGTATTACCGCCGGATGCAGTTGAGTCGCTGCACTGAGTCTATTGAAGTGGAAAGTCGTTCACAGCGACCACGTGATCCGTCACGCTCGCCGACAGAATGAACCTGGGTGATCGGTAGCGTTAATCGGCCAGCACCGACGATTGCTAAACAGGGAATCAGCGATGACAGATGCTATTGACTGGCCTGTAAAGAGGCGAGAGCTTCACAATCACCACTTCGATTCCACTATTTGGAATGATTTCAAGTTCCGAGACGACGACATCATTATCGCGACGTACGCGAAGGCGGGCACGACGTGGATGCAGCCAACACAATTTCGTCAACAACCAGGAACTCCGTACGAGTCCAAATCACTCGTAATTCTAATCTTCTCTGGTTGGCACCGGTCCAGCGTGGTTACGCAGACGGGATTGAGATTACGAGTAGGATTAAGATTAAGAATTGCCACGACTTTTGTTCGGCCTCACGGACTGGATGTCTTCGTCTGCTCGCGGCAACGTTAGAGACCAGAAAAAGAGACATCGCACTTTTCTAGATTTCGCAAGCATCTGCACCTGCAAATCAAGGCGTGACCGCAACAACGCTTTGCAGAGAGCCGACAAACACTCCGCAGCATTTGCTTGACTCACGAATCCTATACGTTAGCATCATCTTTATCTGCGAAAGGGGTCGACCGCTCCCCACGACAGCGATTCCATAAAGCTTGCAGGGAAAACCAATGCGACCTCGCACAATAGCCACTTTTTTTTTCTTGTTGTGCCAGCCCATCTTGGCATCAAGCCTTTGGGGCGAGGAAGCGAAAAGCGATCAGGACACGGTTGATCTTGTCTATCAGGGGATTACGGAACTGACGCTACTGCGAGACGAGGTACTCAAACGCTATACGCTGATGGTGACAGGCGAGTCACAGCGATTCTACGATCCGTCGATAAAAAACAGGATGCCTTTGAGTATCTATCGCATCTACGATCTGCAAGCGAGACTGAAGGCAAAGTCATTCAAATACGTGGCAAGCGGTGGAGTGATCGGCGTCGATCGGTCCAATCTACCGTTTGAGTACCAATCTTGGAGAGAATTACTGCAGTGCGGGTTGGTGATGAAGGCACGTTACGGCGGCGCAGCGGGACACGGCTACAAGGTGCGACAGAAAGACGAGACGACTAAAAACTTCCTTGAGAAGAATCTCGTCGAATCGATTGGCTTCGACCCATTTGATGACCTTGTGCTGCATCCGATGTTTTTAAGGAACCCGATGAATCAGTACGGATGGATCGAACGGATCTTTTTCACAAAGAGCAAGCTTTTATCGGCCGAAACGATCACTCAGGGGGATATCCGCAGCAAATGGCATTTGAACGAGCCTTATGGGAATTTCGACATTGAGCTAACACAATCGAAGGCGTATGGCTATTTACCGACACACGTTAAATACACGAGCACTTCGAAGGAGCATCCGAATCTTTACGGAGACACGGAGATCAAGTGGAAGAAGCACACGGGATCGGGAAAGTATCTGCCTTACGTGATAAAGGCAGCGGCAGGCGGATCGTTCACTGGTCTTACTGCAGAGCAATATAACTGGGTATTCGATTGGCGTCTCGGCAAAGAGATCCCCGACGATTTCTTTGATTGTGATTCCGAAGATTTTCGCTTGCAGTTTTCTCCGCTGTATGACTTTTACTTTGATACATATGCGAAACCAGGTGGCTATTTGACGGGCACACCCTGGAAAACCCCCGAAGAAATCCTGCCTAAAGACGAACCGACAAATTAAGCAGATCAATATGAGTCATTCCACATAAAATGATCTGAGCCGACGCTTCAGCGGTATATACCGAACGACCTGCTAAGGACCGTCGGAAGAATAACTGGCGACGTCTTCCGTAGTGGACGAGGCAACGAGTCCTTTTTGGCTCAGTGAAGCTGCAGGACTCGTAGCCTCGTCCACTACCGCCCACCATTTATTGTTCCGAACGTCCTTAGAAAGCCCGACGTCACTTCGTCTTGATGCACCCGAGACATCATTCCGCCAGGACTTGCTCGGTGATCCGTCGACTGTAACGATTCAGTTTGTGATGTCCGGGGCACCATCCGAGCAAGAACCGCGTGAAGTCGGCCCAGGCAAACGGATACATCGCACGCCACTCGGCTTCGAGTGCGTCGGCGTCGACCGTGCTGTTTCGAGACGCAAGCGATTGACGAAGCGTTTGAAAATAGAAATTAAGATAGACCGATTCATTGCGTTCACACTCGGCTTCGGACACGCAACTACTGAGAAAGTAGGCGACGTCCTTCATGCCACAACCACGGCCGACATATTGAAAATCAACCGCGGCGGTTTGTGTGCCGTCGGGCGAGAAACAGAAGTTGGCGACCTTGGCGTCCCCATGGACTGCAGTCTGATAACGACAGGCGTTTAAACGGTCGTCGATCGCCGCAGCGGCCTCTTTCAATTTCCCCGATTGCATCACTTGCCATTCGTCGCGGCGGGTCGCCAGATGCCAATACGTCCCGACCGGCCACAGTCCTTCGAGCGGTTCGCTGAGAAACGTAGCGTGAAAGTGGGCTAACCAGGCCAACACGACGAACACGCCGTCACGATCGAGATGCGATTTCCGAGCGGCAAAACCGGATGCATCTAAATCTTCGAGCACAAATACCCACTGGCCCTCGATCGACTCAGCGAGCAAGCACACAGGCACGCGACAGGTGGCGCCACAGCGATCGCTATACTCCCGATACCAAGTTGCTTCGACGGCGTAGGAACGAACTTTTCGTTGATGTGATTGGTCGGTATTCCAGCCACGAGGATGCGAGTTCCTCGGTGAATCCTGCTGCTCGCATGGAGGCGAGACATGTTTGACGATGACCGATGCGGAGTTCGTCGGATCGGCGGCATCGAAAGTGAGTGGGACGCGAAGAATTTTGCCATACCCGCTCCACAGCGACTGAATCAGCGCCGCATCACCCACGTCGCTGGCGGAAGTGGCCCGCAGTACAAGCGTTGAGAGTGCCGGATCAAGTTTCATGGGGGCTGTGTTTTTCTTCCGGCTAAATTCGAAGTTACCTGGCCCCAGACAAAGCGGTTGTGCGGCTTTTAAGTTGAGTGGTGGCAACCACTTTCTTCACCCTCCCGGCAAAGCCAGGGAGGGTCGAAAAACGA
>CAXBHV010000412.1:0-6263 GCA_963974855.1 uncultured Rhodopirellula sp.
CGAGTTCCGCTACAGAAAATGCTTCACAGCGTTTCCTTTGCGGGCACGAATGCCAGTACCTCTGAGTCTACTCCCCCAATTGGACTGGGCGCAGTTTTTTTTACGGATTTTTATAAATCTAAACCGGCATGCGATAGGGTCATTCCGTGTGTTTTGGTCCGCAGCACGAAAAAGACCAAGGTCAGCGTTCAAGTTGTGGTCTGCATCGTCATGGCGTCGATGTCGACAGGGACGTCTCCTATGACTTGAGCGAACCTGCACGTTCGCGCCATCGAGCTGTGCATTTCTGCGCGGTGAATTAATCCGGCTTCGCCGATGTTGCCTAGGCAACTGTCGTCATTTCCTCATATGGATTACGCGTGAGCATGACTGAAGGACGGCGGATCGCTTGCGGGAAAACTCTCGTCCAACGCTTCATCAATCATCTCTTCCTCGTGTGCATGCACCGCAGATTCGGTAGCCGACGTTTTCTCACCGCGGACCTGTTGCCAGCGAACCGCCAGCTCGGCCGCGTCGGCTGTTTTCTTGAGTAGATCGGGATAGCGATGGGGCGGCTCGAGATCAGCAAATGCTTCGGCCTGCGTAAGAAACTCAGCCTTATCGGATTCCGTCCTGGCGATTGCTCCTGCACACTGGCGGAGGTGATCGCACAGGAGCTCCCACTCCGATTTCACAAATTGGTCAATCATTTCTGCACCTTCAATTTGGTTTTCGAGTCAAAAGACGACTAGCAAAGCCAATGCACTGAAACAGTGCAATTTTGATGCCACGGCCGGGCGTGTTGTATGCATCAAAACGTTGTAGGCCGAATCAAGTCGCGGCAGCGACGCTGATCCGGCAGTGGCGAGAATGATGGTGAGTTCGTTATCGCCGCGATGCCGAAACTCCGCTCCGCTGTGTTCCGGTCCACAACTTACAAACTGACGCAAACGGACTTGGTTTGCAAATAATTCTCCAACACCGCGTGCCCCATCTCGCGGCCCCAACCGGATTGTTTGTAACCGCCAAACGGCAACGCAGCATCAAACACGCTGTAACAATTGATCCATACCGAACCGGCTTTAACCGCCTTGGCAAACCGATGCGCCTTGGAGATGTCACGCGTCCAAATGCCTGCCGCCAATCCGTAAGCGGTGTTATTGGCCTGACCGACGAGCTCGGCCTCATCACTAAACGGCATCGCCGCAACGACGGGTCCAAAAATCTCTTCACGCACCACCGACATCTCCTCGGATGCATTTTTCAATACCGTCGGCTGAACAAAGTAGCCTGGACGATCCAGTGCCGAGCCGCCCGCGGAGGCCTCGGCTCCTTCGGCCACGCCGGCTTTCAAAAAGCCCGTGACGCGATCGAATTGTTCTCGAGAAACGAGCGGGCCCATCTGAGTCGAGGCATCAAATCCGCTGCCGACTTTCAAGTTCTTTGCAATCTCGCTGACCCCAGCAACCACTTCGTCGTAGACGCCTTTCTGTACAAACAGCCGTGAACCTGCGCTACATACCTCGCCTTGATTAAAGAAAATCGCGTCTGCTGCACCGGCGATCGCGGAATCGAGATCGGCGTCATCGTAGATCACATTGGGGCTCTTGCCACCGAGCTCGAGCCCCGGCCGTTTCACCAAAGCCCGTGACGATATTGACGACGCCGTCCGGTACTCCTGCTTCGGCGATCAATTCGCCCAATCGCAACGCCGACAACGGAGTCTGCTCGGCAGGTTTCAGGATTACGGTGCAACCGGTCGTTAACGCCGGAGCTAATTTCCAGGCGGCCATCAGTAATGGGAAATTCCAAGGAATGATCTGGCCGACCACCCCAACGGGTTCTCGTAGTGTGAATGCATGAAACTCGGCACCAGGAGCATAGGGCAAACTGATGGGAATCGTGTTGCCTTCGATCTTGGTGGCCCAGCCCGCCATATAGCGAAACATGTCGGCCGCCAACGCGACGTCAGCCGCCTTGGCCACGGCGAACGGTTTTCCGTTGTCGAGCGTTTCAATCTGAGCCAACTCGTCGGCATGTTCTTCGATCAGTTCACCGATTTTCCAGATTAAACGCGAACGCTCCGATCCGCTCATTTTTGACCAAGGGCCTTGGTCAAACGCCTTTCTAGCCGCGGCGACAGCCAACTCGACATCTGCCGCTTCGCCCTCAGCAGCTTGAGCGATCACCTGATCGGTGGCTGGATCGTAAACATCGAATGTTTTGCCGCTTTTTGCCTCGACCCATTTGCCGCCAATCAACATTTTCTTGGGCGAACTCAGGAACGACTGTAGCGACTCGGGGATGGGTGATTTTGTTGCAATGGACATCGGACACTCCTTCGGAATTTGTACTGGACAGTAGTCTTCGTTTTGGAGACGCAATTTGATTTTCGGGTGCAGTCTTAGCGAAAGTCGCAGAGAGCTTCGGCAATTCATGTGCAGGCCGAAACTCTCCGCGAGTCTCACTACCCCGAACAAAGCAGCCTTCATATGTGTGCTAGCGAAATATAAGTAACTCTACTTCTATTGAATGCCAAGCACTAACGCCTGACAAGTGTTTTCCACATACTCTCGCTCCTCGCTCCTCGCCGCGGTGCCGGAACTTCACGCTGCTACGGTCCGGTCTACAACTACGACTCGCCCTTGTCCTTATTGGCTCTCCGCTTGGCTTCGAGCAAACGCTCGGTGTAACTGGGCCCTGCGGCTTCCGGTTTGGATTCGGCAGTCGGTTTCGCTTCGCTGCGTGGGCCGCTAATCGTTGATGTATCGACTGGTGTCCCCTCCATTTCTGTAGGCTCAAACCGCACGCTGGCACGCCGCCGCTCAAGGGAATCGCCGAGTGAGTCTTTGCTCTTTTGCAGTGCATCGAGCCGGGCGGTCACGCTGGCATCGCGGTCCTGGTTCTGCCCTCGCATTCGATCGACGGCTCGGCCAATCCAATCCAAATTGATTGCCACTCGGCGAACGAATACGTCACCGAGAAAAAGTCCGCAGCTGGCCAAGACAAACCAAGGCCACACATCACGGAAACTTCTCGCCAATGCTAAACCGCCGCGAAAGGCGTTGGCATCGACCAGCGACTCACTGAGTTGATTCTCCAGCGGCGGTGTCACCTCGCCTGGTTCGCCGCCGCGTGGTGTCAGTGCCGCCAGTGATTCCATTAACGCTCGATTGGTTTCTCGCACGCGGAACTCGTCGCTGTACGGCACCGTCACCCCGGTGGTCAGCGGTGACGCCCCCGGTCCAGGGACCACGTTGACAAAATAGCTGCCGGTTTCGTCTGCGGGAAAGGATCCAACGTATCGGCCGGGCGCAGTTTGTCGCATTCGCAGCGGCACTGGTTGCAAACTCGGATCAAGTGCCGAGGCATTCATATCCAAAAAGTTTAGAAACGAATCGTCTTGATCCAGAGCGTTCACGACAACTTGGACCTCGCCATCACGAACCTGCGTTGCGATCGAAAATTTCCCCGTGTCGCCGGTCGGTCGCATCAACCAACGGACCAATTGCGCATAAAACTTGTCATAGCCTGCCCACTCGGTCCAATCAGCGGCCCAACGTGCTCCCGCATCGGTGGTCATCACCGCAGTGCGTCCCAGTCCGTAGGTCCACACCGCTAACACCGTCGCGTTCTCGGGTGAATCAGGTTTCGGCGATTCGATCAAAACTTGAGCCAGCGGACTGTCTTTGGTCTGCGTCAACACGAAGCCATTGATGTTCGGCAGCACACGATCGACACCCTCGAGCATCGCGTGCGGAAAAATGACTTGCGGGTTCGCTCCCCCAGGCGGCTCGTAGACCAACGGTCGCGACACTCGACGAGCTTCACGCTGAAAGATTCGCGGCAGTGCTTTTCCGCTGGCGGCTTGATAGTACTTGCCCCCGGTGTCTTGGGCGATCTTGCGTAACCGCGCGCTCTCGGTCAAACCATGCGACGCGACCGCCACAGTGCTGATCGTGATGTTATTGGTTTTGAAGGAGCTGATGGTGCCGGGCGACGGATCGCTCGGGTCGCCGTCGCTGATGATGATACAGTGCTTGGTCGAAGCGGGGGTGCGAGTCAGACCGGCAACAGCCATTCGCATCGCGGGATCAAATTGCGGCATATCGCCCGGAGTCATGCGTCCGATCGCGGTCAACATTGCCTTGCGGTTCGGGCCCACTTCGAGCAGCCCGTTGCGACCGCCCCACAACCACGCGTCGCCCGTCATGGTCCAGTGCAGGACGCCGGCGTAATCGGCTGGACCAAGCTGTTCTACGGCCGCCCGCGCGATCACTTTTTGCCAATGGTTACCTTCGGCCATCTCGCTGGCGTGCATGATACACGCCAGAGCTCCGACCGCTTGGATTTTGGTGTTTTTGATTTTGAAGTCGACCGGCATCGCCTTTTCCAGCTCGGTGCCCGACCAACCGCCCGCACCAAACGCTTCGGGACCTCCGATCATTAGCAGCCCCGCGCCGAGTTGCTGCGTGTTGCGAACGAGCATGTCGATCTGTTCGTCGGTAAACGACGAAATTTGTTCGCTACTGTCGCCCGCAGCTCGTGGCACGCCCGCCAAGATCACCGCGTCATAAGCTTGCAGCTCCGCCAACGAACCGAACAATTCGTCACTCGGTTGCTGGACCACTTCGATATTCGCATCCCGCAGTGCGTCGGTCATCAAATCAAAGTCGCCGATATGCGATTTGTCTTCGATCAACAACACGCGTCCTTTGCCACGGACATAGGTATAGGCCGTTGCACTATTGTTTTGGCGGATGCCGTCATCGTCGGCCGCGTCGGGAACAAATTCGGCTTCGTAGGTGTAACCGGCCGGTTGCTCGATTTGATGGCGAAGCGGGAAGACATTTTTCCCGGAATCCAGCGTTACCGATTGTTCTAACAGCAGTGATTCTTGGCCTCCGACTCGCTGTTTGACTCGCAATTTCCCTTCAACAGGTTCGCCGCTTCCTGCCTCGGAATAATTGCTGACCACGATCCGCGCCTCGAACGGTTGTCCTTTGCGGATGTTGTCGGGCAAGTCAATCTTTTCGACCAAGACTTCGCTCTTGGTATCGATGATTACAGGAACGACATCGATTCCGATCCCAGCTTGGGCCGCTCGCGCCGCCAGCTTGCGAGCTTGTCCGATGTTCTCGTTGCCATCGGTGACAATCACGATGCGGCGAGACGTATCTTCGGGCATCGACGCCTGAGCCAGATTCAGTGCCGATTCCAAATTGGTCGCATCGGTGCGGTCACGCAAACTTTCCAGCCGACGTAGCGGAGGAATATCGTCATCAAACGGCGGGATCTCGATCGACGCGTCGCGTCCAAAAACCACGATCCCCGCCCGGTCTTCGCGAGCCCCGTCACGATGTCGCTTGACATTCCGGATCACGTATTCCAGCATCACTTGGCGTTTGACTCGCGGGATACTTTCGCTTTGGTCCAGCAAGTACATCACCGTCACGCGGTCGCTGACCCAAACCAATTGCACTCCGGCCAGCGCCAGCACGATGCCGGTCCAGACGACGGTGCGAAATAGCAACGCGAAGCCACGGCGAAACGGCCCCAAAGCTCCGAGCGAGCGAAATCCGTACCACCACAACAGCGGCAAAAATAGCAGCAACCACAAGTAGCCGGGCTGGTCGAAACCGAGTCGCGTGGGAAGCATCATGAGCAGATCGTCAACCAAAAGTGTGGGATAGGCTTCCAGCCTGTCATCGGTGGCATCGTCATTCCGCCGCCACTCTACGCGATCGTTTCCGGATCACGGTAATAAACCGAGGCGAAGAAGACGGCGGCAATGCCCACTATACCAAATCCCAGGATGAAAACCGAGATTGCGATACTTGGCATCCCCAGCACGTCGGTCTTATCGGCTGGTGCCAAACAGACCGCCACGACGCTGATCACATTGTTGACAAAGTGGGCCAGCATGGCGGGAAACAGCGACCCGCTTTTCCATGACAAAAAGCCCAAATAAACGCCCAGCGGAAAGACCGCGATAATGTGCACAAAGTCCATATGGAAGGCGGCGAACAGGAACGACGAAACCAAAATGCCGGCTAGCGGACCAAACGATTTGGTCAACCGTGTTTGCACATAACCGCGAAACAGAATCTCTTCGCACAGCGCCGGAGTCGCTCCGATCAACAATGCGATTGGAATCAGGAATCCGTTCTGGCCGTGGAAACGAAACGCCTCGCTCATGACCTTTAAACTCTCGCTCTCTTCCATAAAACCACCGACGACTAGCGACGAGATCAGTCCCACCAGCGGCGTGGCAAATGCAGCTG
>CAXBHV010000413.1:0-6257 GCA_963974855.1 uncultured Rhodopirellula sp.
CGCGAATCGGATTGTCCTCCGAGGCGATGACGTTCAGTCAAGCGGACAACTTGTTCTCTGTCGTCAAAGGACAGCATGACGCGACGCCACTGCATGCAGTGTTTGTCGACGAAGCTCAATTCTTGACTCGATTGCAAGTACGTCAACTGAGCGACGTCTGCGATTCGCTCGACGTTCCCGTGATGGCCTATGGTTTACGCACCGACTTTCAGGGCCACTTGTTCGAGGGCAGCGAGCATCTGTTGGCGTGGTCCGATACGCTCTCGGAAATCAAAACCATTTGTCACTGTGGACGCAAAGCCACGATGGTGTTGCGTATCGATGCCAAGGGGCAACCGGTGAAGGACGGCAGCCAGATTCAGATCGGCGGCAATGAGCGTTACATTTCGGTGTGCCGCCAACACTTCAAGGATGGCATGGCGCCTCGCCGCGACGACGAGCTGCCGCTGCTGTAGCCGCCGATCCACTAGTTGTCAGGAGGCGAGGATGGCGGTTCAAAATTGAACTCTTGCCATTTCACGGCCTTGTCCATTGGTTCGATTCGCATGACCAAATGGCCGTCTTGGTACAAGCGAACAGTGCCGGTGGATTGGCTGACGACGACCGCAATCGCTTTGGTCTTTCGCGAGATCGCAGCGGCGGCCCAGTGTCTCGCCCCCAACCCCTTGCTCATCGTTAGGTCTTCGTGCGAGACCTCGAGCATTTGTCGGCTCTTCTCGATCACTCCATCACTGGCGATGATGAAGGCGCCATCAAGTTGAGCGACCTCTTTGGCATCCTCTTGGACTTTTTTGTCCAGCAGATTGCGTTGTTTGCGATTGTAGCCACGAAACGGATCGACCCCGCTGTCGTTGGCATGCTCGATCACCTTGCGAGTGTCGCCGACAACGAACAGCGTTCCGACCGGTTTGCCTTCGCGACCTTCGCGGCCGATCTGAGCTGCCAAGTCGATGACCGCCTTGATCGTCTTCAGCGGCACGCGGCTCTCGAGCATTTGTAGATCACGGCTGGTCAATTGCCGCATGCGTTCGTCGAGCTGCAGATGACTGATCGAATCGAGCCGACCTTGTTGAAAACCGCTGTACAGTGCGATGACTTCGCCATTGGTCCGAATCAATTCATCGGCCGCCGCTTCGAGCAGGGCATGTTGCAGCCGCTCGAGCAGCGGTGCTTTTTCCTTGTTCAAGGCCAGCGGTTTGAGGCCCGCTTCGGAGGCACCCTCGAGATCTTGAGGCGAGTCCACCGCAACGATAAACGGCTTATCGAGCGGCTGAGCCATCTCGGAGATTCGTTTCCAGTCGGTTGAACCATCCAGTAGCAGCAGTAATGCGTCCGCACCGCGATCACGAAAAAGGTCGATCGCTGCGCGAATCATCGCCGCATTATGTTTCGTCAGACGTTGTGTCGCCATTGCAGGGCGAACTCGACAAATTAAGAGTGATTCAAATTAGGTAATTTAACAAGAGAATCAAAGTATTAGCGAAGCGAACTAAACCGGCAACCAGATCAGCCCCGAAATCTGAGTTTTGTGGTCTGGATAATCATCGAATCTCGAAATCGCCCACCTTTATCGGCGAGTCGACTGAGTTCCGTTTGCGACCGCGGGTGTCTGCCAGGCGGGTCCGCTGCGATAGGTCCGTTCGTAATACATCGCCAACGCCCGCAGTGCATGCCCCTTGGGGCCGATCTGCCAATCATGGTTTGGCTCGTTGTACATCGACGCCAATAGGTAGCGAACTGCACGTACCAAGCGAGGATCTTGCAACTGATCATCGGGCATCACGGTTAGCAACCATTCGACGATATGCCCCGTCGTTTGGACCTTGCGATCCATTTTGCCATTGTCCTCACGTCCCTCGAACCAATTGGTGCTCATCGATCCGTCGCGGTTTTGCAGCGTGAAGGCGTAGTCGACAAAATCCTTGGTGAATTCTTCCGCTCGTGCCCATTGGCCCGTAATCGGCCGACCCTCGGCACGTCGTTTCCGCAGAGCATGTGCAAATCCCATCAAGCGATGAGTTCCACCACAGGCAGCACCCACGATCGGCTGCGACAATTCTTCACGAATCAGTCGCTCACAATCCCAGCGGGTTCCATCCGAGGCAATCCAGCTCTCGTCGGTGTCCAAATAGTGCGACAGCGCAATCAGCGTGAAAGTTAATTCTTCGCCGCTCTTACAGTCCGCCATCTCTCGTTTCACGACATCGCGAACCGAATACTTTGTCGTGCCGACATACAACGGATAGTCCACGGGGACGTTGCACAACGAAAACACACACAGCATCTGAGCCTGGTGCCCTTGCAAACCGACGCCGCTTTTGACACGAATGCCATCGCGATCGTCCTCGAGCAATCGTTGACCGCGACACGCGTTGTTGCCCGCGATCCAAGCGATCGCACTGTAATTCTGTCGTTCGGTGACGATCTTAGTGTCGACACCGTAAACCATGATCGAATGCAACATCCCCCAATTGCTTCGCTCGTTTGCAATTTCAGGGTTGCGGTAATAATTGACCAGACAACGCTGCATCACGTTTTTTATCTTGGCAACCGACGCCGAAATCCGTAACGGGCCAGTCGGCTTTCCGACATAGTCGAGCGCAACTCGCTCGGGCTCGGGTTCGTCGGTGACAGCTTGATCGTCCAATTGATCGCCAACGGACATCGAATGCTGCGGCGGCGTTGCCGAGCTCGTCGCCTTCCTCGAACTCGCAATTCGTTGCTGCGGTGCAGGCTGAAGACTCACTTCGTCGGCAAGTTGCGATTCCACGGTCGTCGATGGTGTCGGCTCGTTGTACGGCCTCGCGTTTCGCAGCCGATCGGCCAAACTTAGATCCTCGCTGACCTCTCCTTCAGCGGCTGGTTCGGCACTGTCTGGTTCGACAGCGTCTGGTTCGACAGCGTCTGGTTCGACAGCGTCTGGCGTTTGCGCGATGTACTCGGGTTCCGAATCCATAGGCAAAGTCTCGTCCACTTCGAAACGTTCCAGATCCGACACCACTTTGCCGGCGGCCTGCAGATCAGGAGTGCTCCGTTCGGAATCTTCCCAAGTCGTTGGCTCGTCTGCAGATGACTCGTCCTCAATGGACTCAACCGTCGCGGGACCAGCAAGCGTTGGACTTGCGGCCGGTGCGAGTTGAAGCTCCATCTCACTGAACTTTTCCGCAGGCGACAATTCCATTGGCTCGACGGCCGACGGCTCGGTTTCCCCTGGCTCGGATGTCGTCACGGAGGGATTCGTCGGTTCGGGCGAATTCATCGGCTCGGGTGAGCGAATGATTGGAACCAGAGCCGGCGGATCCGATTTGCGGGCAACGGGTTGCTTCGCAGCACTCGCATCTGCCTTCACAGCAGCGTCCTTCTCTAACGGACGCGCGGATTCGGGATCACGCAACGGAATGGGGTCACGCAGCGGCAATCGTTCGAGATCGCCAACCTTGCCACGAGCACGAGGCACCCAATTATCGTCTTCGAGCGATTCACCCTCGACAACTTTGGGCGACTGCTGTGAAAGCGTTTTAGGAACATCCGCAGCACGCTTGGCCCGAACTTGCATCGACGGCGGATCGCTGACGCGAGGAATATTGGGCGGCGGCGTTGGCGGATTCGACTTCCTTGATGACTCCGGCTTCTTCGTCAAGACATCAAGCAGCCACGGCCGCCGCGCTATCTGTACTTCAGCAGAATTGTCCAATGGCGGAACAAGCACAACACCCTCGTCACCTACCGCGAACTGCGAGCACGAAATAGCTAGCAAACAACTGAGAGAGGTTCGCGATCGAAGGTAACGTTTCAGGTTTTGCACAAAGGACTCCAAGACACGGGTGAACCTAGAGTCTGATATCGGAAGATCGCCGCGCTGAGTTTACTTAGAAACCCGCATCAAGCATCCAGTGGCAAGATCTTTCGAGGGGTTGGCTGACCACAACCGCCTCGATTGCCTGCAAACGTCGGGTGTATTCCACTTTTATTTAAGTTTCGGCCTTCATTTGAGTTTCGGCGGCATCCGTCAATGCTTTCAACAACGGGCAATTCTCCGACGCGACTTGGTCGATCCGATATTGCCGCAGCAACTCTTTGGAACGGCCTGCTAACATCCTGCGGACCTCACGTCGTTTCCCTTTGACCCGCGGGATGACCATCGAATCGTAAGCGGTGGTTTGATGCCGCATCCATGCAATCACCGCAGCCTCGGCTCGCTGCTCAACGGAAATGCGTTTGGTTCGTGCCACGGTACCGCTGCCCACGGGTGTTGCATGGTCCGTGATCGCGCGGGCCATGCGTGCCGAGAGCGCTGCGTGTTTGGGATGAAAGTTCAAATAGGTCACGACGGTATCATAGAACTCATCGACGTAAGCCGACTGATTGCGATCGCGTCGCTGCTTGTCGGCCACTTTCCGTTTAGCGTAACTTTCGGTCGACCGCTCGACTTTCAAATCTGCCACAATTTTCTCAATCGTGGCTGAGGGAGCCCAAATTCCTTTGGAAAACGTCCGCCGACCTTTTTTTTCTTGGACGATCCAATGCTCGCCCGCCGCCTTGACTCGCCGGGTCATGGCTGCGTCCCCCGGGGGCAAAAGTGACCAATTTGCAGGTGGGGTATGGATTTTACCCTCGGAATCACGAACGGTGTTTTCAGTCGGTCCGGGGCCGAACGTCTGGCTGGTCATGCTGGCTTTGGCTAAGCTGGTGAATGTACGATGCCTACGTCCGCAGGCACCGACTCGAATGGTTACAGATCGAATTTTTACAGAATCGCTCGGTTAGGAAATCAGAAGATTCCCCAGTCCGATCGCTACTCAATTTGAGAATCCCGTTTTATGTACTTTCGCCTCGCCAGTCGACTGCTTCTCGAGCCCGACAAACGACTGCTTGCAAAAGCAGCCTGGACGCTGGGGGTTCGCGGATTGTGGAGTGTTCACAAGCACAAGCAGCGACTCAAACGAGGAGATTTTTTTCCGCCGTTTTTGTATTTGTCAGTAATCAACAGCTGCAACCTACGGTGCCAGGGCTGCTGGGTCGACGTGGGGGCAAAGCAACATCGTATTGAACTCGACGCGGCAAACAAAGTGATTGCCGAAGCCAAAGCGATGGGTAACAGTTTCTTCGGCATTCTGGGCGGCGAACCTTTCATGCACAAAGATTTGTTAAAGATCTTTGCCGCCAATCGCGACGTCTACTTCCAAGTCTTCACCAACGGTCATTTCATCACCGACGAAGTCGCGGCCGAGTTGCGGCGGCTGGGGAATGTGACTCCGCTGATCAGCGTCGAGGGCTCCGAAATCGTCAGCGACACGCGGCGAGGACGCGAAGGGGTGCTGAACCAAACGATGCAGGGGCTCGAAACGGCACTGCGTCATCGTTTGCTCGTCGGGGTTTGCACCAGTGTTTGTAAAACGAATATCGACGATTTGGTCAGCAACGCCTGGGTCGATCGGCTGATCGAAATGGGAGTCATGTATTGCTGGTACCACATCTATCGTCCGGTCGGTCCCGAATCGAACCCTGATCTCGCCTTAACCAGCGAACAACAGCGTCGGGTGCGTCAATTTGTTGTCGACACTCGTGCAACCAAGCCGATCGTCGTGATTGATGCCTATCACGATGACGCGGGCAACGCACTTTGTCCCGCAGCGACTGGGTTCACGCACCATGTCGGACCTTGGGGCGATATCGAGCCGTGTCCGGTGATCCAGTTGGCTAAAGAATCGATCCACGATGACCGATCGCTCAAAGACACGTTTAATGAGTCCGAATTTTTGCGTGACTTCCGCGAGCTGACGGCACAACACACTCGTGGATGTGTGATCATGGAGCGTCCCGACTTGTTGGTCCAGTTGGCGGAGAAACATGGTGCTCGCGACACAACGGCACGCAACAAGGTGATCGACGAGCTGAATGCTGTTTCGCCGCGACGAAGCCAATATCAACCGGGTGATGAAATCCCTGAACGCAGCTTTGTCTATCGCTGGGCTAAAAAGTATGCCTTCAACGACTTCGGTACCTACAGCCGTCATTTCGACACCAGCAAGTACCAAGACCCCGATCAACAGTCCGGGGATGCGAAACCCAAAAGCGAACTGCCGATCCTGAGTCGGTAGGTCTTCGGCGTGTTGTGCGGGCGTTCACCGAAAAGCCGCTTCCGAAACTCTTGGCGAGTTGTTGATTTAATCCGATAACAAATCGCAACGGTGAGCCGAGAGCCGTAAGGCACCGGGTCGTGCGTGGGACCCGGCCGCTGACGCGTCGCGGCTCAC
>CAXBHV010000414.1:0-6237 GCA_963974855.1 uncultured Rhodopirellula sp.
CGCGTTGGAGCCCACCGTCAATCTCGTTGAGCAATTTTGGTAAATGGTTTTGCAAATCGGGGCGAGCCAAAAGACTGCCGCCAATTTTAATCACGCGACGCATTGGAGCCACGTTTATCGAGAAAGTGTCTGAGTTGCTTCGCTACGGCGTAGGAGGGAGCACCTCGTGCCGCTTCCACACCCATCTGTTTTGTCATGGAGACCAGCTCGACATCACGAGGGATTTTTAACAAATCGTTTCCGTGACCGCTTATTACGAAAGTCGTTGGCTTGAAGGACATCGTCGCGAGTAGGCGTTGCACCGAATAGGCGATTTGCTGCTGTGCAGCTCGCATCACCTGTTCCGCGATTTGCATTGATTGATCGAGCGAAACACTACGACGATCCAATCCAACCATTCTTGCCAAGCGGTTTGATGCAAACTCTCGCGTCCTCGCTCTGCCATCCGCAGTTTCAAGGTCTTCGGCGTTCTCTTTTTCGAAACCAAGCATGATCCGGGCGTCATCGATGGTGGCGAATACTTCGTTCATCACCGGGATACGATTGCCTTGGTAGGTCACCCACGAACAGAGTCCGCAGACGGGCGTTCGTTGGCATCCAACGTAAACAAGGGAGCCTTCGCACAGACGGTCGTAATCGGTTTGCGTTTTTGTCGCCACTCGTCCATTGCGTATGGGGATGATGTCGGTGGTTGTCGAGCCGATATCGATTAACAACGCGTTGGGAGTGATCGATTGTCCTACATAGCTGGCCAACGCATGCCAATTTGCTGCGGCAATCAGATCAACATCTTCGGTGCCAACCTGCTCGCGAAACAATCCGTCTACACCGTAGAAGTAACACGATGGAATATCACGTTCTGCAGCGGCGCGGCGAGTATGTTCAACAATGTGTAAAACGCCTTCGGCACGATCAGCAAAGCAATCCGCAAGCTCGCCTGTCATAACAACGGCGATGGCAGAGACGTCCTGGAACAACGCCAGCGATTCACACAGTGAATCCTTCAGTGTTTCGGGACGCCGCCACATAGGAAAAAAGCACGAATGAGCCTGCTTGGACTCGCTTGCAAGTTTCAGGTTGGCGCCACCGATATCAATCCCAACGATCACGAATGTTGCGTCACAGTATCATTGATCCAAACTTTTCCCGAAGGAGTCCAGCGAACCGAATCGACCGCCGCGTTGCAGGACACGGGACCGGTTTCAAGTTCGAACAATCGTGCGGCTAGATTCCCATGGATCATTTGTCGCAAGCCGACATACGACGTCGTTAGCCGGGGGTTAATCTCGATCACGTAGTCTTCGCTCGAACAATCACCCAGCAGCAAATCGAGTCCAACAAAACCGCGTGCCGTTGGCGGCATGGCTGCAATCGCTCGCGAGGCTAAAACTGCCGCACGACGTTGCGATTCATCGTCCAACGGACCTTGGCCTCCCGCATACTCGCAATTCTTGTTCTCAAGTTCTTGCCGCACCGCAGGTAACAAGGTCAAGCTCGTGCCTGATGCGATCAACGCGATCGAAATGGGTAAGCCCGGCATCCAAGGCTGCAGGATAAGATCGTCCGTTAACAACGCACGTGCTTCGGCGTACGAATCAAAGGTGCGAATCTCTTGGGTGCCACATCCATCTCGCGGTTTCATTACAAACCGCTTATACATCTGGATTTCTTCTTCGTAACGATCGTCTGCGAGCGTAACGAAAAGCGGATGTGCCACGCCGGCGGTCAGCAGACATTTCGCCGTTTGCATTTTGTCACTTGCCACGCGGAGGAAGTCTCCGCTGCCAGCGATTACATCAACACCGCCAGCCCGAAGCATTGCTACGGATTTCGCCAATATTCCATTGCTCTCGGGAGCAACAATGAGGGCGGCATCACAATTTTTCGCAGCCGCAACCCACTGGCCGTAGAACGAATCATTGGCGTGCATCGGAACAATTTCCGCTGCATCGACATCAAGATTCAAGCGTGTATCAAGAGGGACCGTTACTGTCGCAAATTCCGATAAATCGCTAGCGATGGCACGCAACATCGCAGCGCCCTCGTGTCTCAGCGAAGTTGGGATTTTATCGAGTCCTTTTTCTGCGAGCCCGCCTCCACAGACGTACTCACCGACAAAGATACGCATAATCCTGACCCGAAATGTGACGTGACTTAAACTATTCCCGAAACAGGGAGGATAGGCCCTTAGGCTGCTGCTGAATAAACCTCAGCCTAAACGCACCTAAGTGTTACCGAAATAACACGGAATTGGCTATATCCCCTACCGATCTTAAAAAATGCCGAGGTGATCGCGTGCGTCATCCGTCATCTTATCGGGGGACCACGGCGGATCCATCACCACTTTGACTTCGGCAGTGTCGACTTCGTCGAGTCCTTCGGCAGCACCTTTTGTGCCAGCAACCAACTGAGGACCGGCTGGGCACATCGGACTGGTCATCGTCATGTCGATTTGCACATCGTGCCGACCGTCCTCTTTTTCCTCAGCAATTCGGATTTCATAAATCAATCCAAGGTCCACGATATTGACGTAAAGCTCGGGGTCGATGACCTGCTTAAGAGCTTCACGAACTTTGTCTTCAGCCAGTGCCATTGGTGGGCCTATCGAAGGGGGGAAGAAACGAATGGGGCAATGTAGCAGCATACTCATGCTGCCACTGATTGCCCTTAAGTGTACCAAATCCAGCAGTTTTTACAGCCTATTCGTATTCGCGAACTTGACGTGCAATTGCCGCACCCAGTGCATCGCGAACGCTTTCGATCGTAATCCGATCAAAAATCTGCTGAAAGAACCCGCTGACGATCATTCGAGTCGCCTCTTTGCGGGTGAAACCACGACATTGAGCGTAGAAGATCTGCTCTTCGTCCACCTTTGCCGTTGTGCTGCCGTGGGTGCAACGCACGTCGTCGGCTTCGATTTCCAAACCAGGAATCGAATCGGCTCGCGATGATTCGGACAATACAAGGTTGTCATTGCGTTGATAGCCATCGGTCTTCTGAGCGATCGGATCCACTTTGATCATGCCACGCCAAACCGTACGGCTCTTGTCCTGTTGAGCCGACTTGTACAAAAAGTCGCTATGGCAGCTCGGAGCACGATGATGTTGAAGCGTGTGATAAGCGAGGTGTTGTCGACCTTCGGTGAATAAGACGCCGTTGACTTGGCTGTCTGCACCGGGCCCGACTAGGTCGACCGATTGGTTCACCTTTGAAAGCAGCGACCCCATCGCAGCAATCGTCCACTGCAACGTCGAGTCTTTGCCGACGAGTGCTTTTTGGTGAGCGAATTGGTAGGTGCCGTAACCCCATTCCTGCAAATTAACATAGCGGAGATGCGAGTTGGCTTTCTGAATGACTTCGACTGCACCGACATGCAATCCTTTGCTCTTTTCATCAACGCCATTGGACTCGTGCAACACGGTCGCTTCGGCACCTTCATCTAAAATGATCAACGTATGGGTTGTGTCGGTGCCGCCATCGGTCAGCATCGAACCGATATGAAGCGGTTTGTCGAGCACCACGCCACGTGGCACGTACAGGAATTGTCCGCCAGCCCAGAACGCGGCATGAAGTGCAGCGAACTTGTCGTAATCTGGGTCGAACGCGGTGAACAAATGGGGGCGAACCAATTCAGGATGCTCTGCGCAAATCCGCGACAAGCTTCCGAACACAACGCCTTTTTTGGCGAGTTCCTCGTCAAGTGTTTCGCTGACAACGTAACTGTCGACAGTCGAGATCGAACCGCCAAGTTCGACGCCGTCGCGAAGCTGTGCTTTTGGCGACACCTCACGCGATTCGGTTGCTGGGAGTCCGTATTTGCCAATTTGGAACGCACGAATGTCAGTGCGAATCCATTCTTCGGAACGTCGATCAGGCCATCCCATTTTCTCGAAATGTTGCCACGCATCACGGCGAAGCTGTGTCAGCCAATCGGGTTCGCTTTGTGCCGCCAGAAATGAATCGAAACCGGCTTGATCGAACGTTAAAGTTGTCGTTTGCGTCATCTGGATTTAGTTAGCTTGGAGCGGCACGCACACGTGCGGGCCGCATGGAGGAATGAGAGGCCTAGTAGCCAGTCACGCCAACGCGAAGGGTTAGAAACGCGATGGATAAAGCGATGCGAACGCTTCATCCGCTGGCGGTATGGGAGCTACGAACAAGTTGGCAGGTGCGGATTAACCGACACTGCCTTCCATTTGAAGTTGAATCAAGCGATTCATTTCGATCGCATATTCCATCGGCAACTCTTTGACGAGAGGTTCGATGAAACCGTTGACGATCATCGTGCTCGCTTCTTGTTCAGTGAGCCCGCGGCTAAGCAGGTAGAACATTTGCTCTTCACCGATTCGCGACACGCTCGCTTCGTGACCGATTTGGACGTCTTGTTCCGCGACTTCGATATACGGGTAAGTATCGCTGCGGCTTTCCGGATCGAGGATCAACGCGTCACAAACAACATTGTTCTTGCTGTTGTGGGCACCGGGTTCAACACGCACCAAGCCACGGTAACTGCTGCGTCCACCGTTCTTGCTGATGCTCTTGCTGATGATTTGGCCCGTCGTGTTCGGAGCACAGTGGACCAGTTTCGCACCTGCGTCTTGGTGCTGGCCAGCACTCGAGAATGCGATCGACAAAATTTCACCACGAGCACCCGGTTCCATCATGTGAACGGCGGGGTACTTCATCGTCAACTTGCTTCCCAAGTTGCCGTCGACCCATTCCATCGTTGCATCGCCGTAAGCGTATGCACGCTTGGTGACGAGGTTGTAGATGTTGTTTGCCCAGTTTTGGATCGTGGTGTAACGGCAACGTGCATTGCGTTTGACAACGACTTCCACAACCGCACTGTGCAAGCTCTCGGTGGTATACATCGGAGCGGTACAGCCCTCCACGTAATGCACGCTGGCGCCTTCGTCGACGATAATCAACGTCCGTTCAAACTGGCCCATGCTCTCGGCGTTGATGCGGAAGTACGCCTGCAATGGGAAGTCGATGTGGACTCCCTTGGGGATATAGATGAACGATCCACCGGACCAAACCGCGCTGTTCAGCGCCGCGAACTTATTGTCCTCGGGGGGAATGATCTTGCCGAAATATTCGCGAAGCAACTCGGGGTGCTCGCGAACAGCCGTGTCGGTGTCGGTAAAGATCACGCCTTGTTTGGCAAGATCTTCTTCAAGCGACCCGTAGACAACTTCGCTTTCGAATTGAGCTTTCACTCCGGCCAGGAACTTCTTCTCAGCTTCGGGAATGCCCAGCTTGTCAAACGTGTCTTTAATTTCTTGCGGAACGTCGTCCCAGGTTTTGCCTTGGTGATCGGTGGGTTTGAGGTAGTAGTAGATATCTTGGAAGTCGATATCGATTGCCCCGCCCCATTTAGGCATTGGCCGTGCCTCGAACGTTTCGAACGACTTCAGACGGAATTCACGCATCCAGTCAGGTTCGTTCTTGATGTCGGAAATTTGATTCACGACATCCTTGTTCAAGCCTTTTTCAGCACGAAAGACGCCGGTGGTTTCCGTGCGGAAATTGTACTTGTTAATTTCGCCAATGTCAGACTTTTCGGTCACATCAGTGGACATCGTATTTCCTAACTTTTTCAGATTTCAAAGTGCAAGTTTTTTCGTTTAAACATGCCCGCCATCTCGCGGGCATTTGAAGTCGCGATTACACCGCGGCTTCTTCAGCCAACATTTCTTGGTTCGCTGCTTCTGCTTCAGGGTACGCCTTACGAATACGGTCATAACCGTGACGATGCAATTCTTCGGCAAGTTCCGCACCGCCGGTTTCAACCAATCGGCCACCCAACATCACGTGGGTGTATTGAGGCGGATTGTGTTCGAGCAATTTGTCGTGGTGGGTGATGATCAACAGTCCCATCTTTTTATGCCCGATTTCTGCGATCGATTCGCTCGCCAAACGAACCGCATCGGCATCCAAACCACTGTCGGTCTCATCAAGCACAGCAAACTTGGGTTGCAGCATGGCAAGCTGTAGGATTTCAGCACGCTTCATCTCGCCACCGGAGAAACCATCGTTGACATAACGGCGAGCGAATTCTTCGTCCATTCGCAAGTGAGCCATCTTTTCTTTTAGCTCTTTGCGGAACTCACGCATCGGGATCAGTTCTTCGCCTTCTTTTCGGTCGGGGCGACGCACGTTGGTGGTTGCGTGACGAAGGAAGTCCGCCATCTTTACACCGGGGACCGCCATCGGCCGTTGAAACGCCATGAAGAT
>CAXBHV010000415.1:0-6231 GCA_963974855.1 uncultured Rhodopirellula sp.
ATACCCGGTGCCTTACGGCCCACGGCTCACCATTGCGATTTCCATTCGGATTAAAGCAACAAGCCGTCAAGACTTTCGTGGCATTTGCTGAATGATCCGAAACTCTTGACGAGTTCCGCGACGAAATGTTGCGATGCCGTTTCACGGCCGCACGTTTAGTCGCGGTTGGCGGCTGCGGATCAATTCGCTTTCGTAAGCACGACGCACTGTGACTCGCTTGGCGGGACTATCGGCCGGGAAAATGTGAAGCTCGACTGTCACTCCGGCCGACGCTTCGCTGCTGAGGTATTCGGCCAAGGATACTCGATCACTGCCGTTCAAATGATCGCCCAGCCGATGAAGCAAATTCTTAGCTTCACCGATGTACAAATAGCCCGTGGTTGTTCGAAACAGATAAACGCCTGGACCATCGCTGATCTCCTCCGCCGCGATGGCCTGTCGTAGCAAATCAAGCGGATACGTCTCGATCTTTCGCTGCCAATCCGCGACGCGGAGCACCAATTCGGGTTTAAGTGCTCGACGTTTTCGCAGCGATAGCACCGCTTTGCGGATCGCGATGGTGTCGGTTCCTGGCGAAATCTGTTGGGCTTCGCGATCGAGTTCTTTGCGAAACCTTGGATCGGCGAGCAACGTGTCGCTCGAAATCCGATGTCGATCCATTACCACGCGAGCGGCGATTTCGGCGATGGGAACGATTCGGTCGTCGACGGGGTCGCCGCGCCGGGTTGCCTTGGATGTCAACTCTCCTGATTTGCGTAGTTGTAAAAGTGCCAACAACGCATCACGTTCAAAACCATCGGGGCGCGATTCTAAAGGTGACAGTTCCGCGAGGAATTGGTTTCTCAGCTCATCCTGGATCATCACCTCGTCGGAACTGTAACCGGATGAGGCGGCTGTGAACGCGGCATCGATCTCGGATGCCGTGAAATCATTGGCAAACACTACGCTGGGAAGCAAGAGCAGTGCGGTCAGCCAAGCCACCTTTGTGAGCGGGCTGATTGAAGTTAAGTTCTTGGTGGACATTTTTGTTCGGTGCGGGGCGTGATTGTTAACTTCCCGGATGCCAACTTTCATTTCCCTTCAGCGTACCACAGCCATGCGAATCGTTCTTTGTTTCCCGGTGACTGATAAACACATCCAGCAGATTCAAGCTGCGGCACCCGACGCCGAAGTGGTCAATGCGGGACAGGAACGGATCGACGAATTGTTGCCCACTGCGGACGTCTTTATCGGACACGCCAAAGTGCCGGTCGATTGGGATCGCGTGCTGAAAGCTAACCGATTGCAATGGATTCAGTCGTCTGCGGCGGGATTGGATCATTGTTTGGTTCCCGGAGTGATCGATTCGGATATCCCGGTCAGCAGCGCTTCGGGACTATTCGCGCCTCAGGTGGCTGAGCAAACATTTTCGTTGTTGTTTGGTCTGTTGCGTTCGCTGCCGTTGTTCTTTCGAGCGGAGGCGAAACGCGATTTTACCCGGTTGCCGACGGACGATCTGCGAGGCAAGACTGTGGGAATCGTCGGTTTGGGGGGCAATGGCCGAATGATCTCGCGTGTGCTCGCGCCTTGGGATGCCCGCATCGTTGCCACCGATTTTTACCCGGTCGACAAGCCCGACGAGGTGGACGAGTTATGGCCAGCCGATCAGTTAGATGAGCTGTTAGCGGTTAGCGACATCGTGATTTTGACGCTGCCGCTAAACGCAGGCACGCAAGGGTTGTTCGACAAAGAACGAATCAGCAAGATGCGACCGGGCAGCTACTTGATCAATGTGGCTCGAGGCAGCGTAGTCGTCGAATCGGCGCTAGTAGACGCGTTGGCCAGCGGGCATCTTGCCGGTGCAGGGTTGGACGTGACCGAGGTCGAGCCGTTGGCCGAATCGAGTTTGTTGTGGGACGATCCCAAAGTCATTATCACGCCACATGTTGGTGCCCAATCGTATCGGCGAGTCGATGACACCGTCGATTTGGCTTGTGTCAACTTGAAACGTTTTCTCGCAGGCAAACCGCCATACAATCGAGTGGACAAGTCGCTCGGGTTTCCGCATCCGTCGGTGGTGTGGCGTGGAGAAACCGAGTGAGCAGTTCTCGCGGGAGCAAAGAATGCGAAGCGGTGATTCACAATCTAAATGCCAGACCGGGACAGCATGAGATCAGCGGATCGATCGTGCTACCCGAAATCGCGTCCGAAGAATTTGTCGCCGAATTCAACCGCGTCTATGCCTCGATCGGTTGGACGATCGAAAGGTTGAAAGGCAAACAGGCTGACACGCAGGACGACGCAAAAGAAGATGCGTCCTAGTGCTTCATCTAACGTAGTGGACGAGGCAACGAGTGCGTTCAATTAGCTGAGCGTAAGGGACTCGTCGCCTCGTCCACCACCCTAAGATAAAACCTCGTCAATGGACGATTATTTTTTCAGGGCTCAATATTAGGGGCGCTCGTAGCAGAAGTCGTCAAGACTTTTGTTTGTGCCAGCTGATCCGAAACACTCACGCGAGTTCCATGACCTTAAAATGACGCTGTAGTGCAGCATTCGGACGGAACGCTGCTTCAGTACAAACACGAAAAAATCCTCGACGGCTTTCGTGGCAGCCGCCGAGGATTTCGTTTTTCTCTTCGCATGACTAGGGGGGCGTTGCTATATCGGATGGGATGCAACAACTAGTCAATCATTCTATCTTGTTGACTCAGTTGGACTACCAACCAGCGCCACAGCTAGGCTCTGCACATCCGCAAGGAGCAGGTGCAACTTCGCAACCGCAAGTTGGACCAGCGTCACAGCAGTTGTTGTGCTTGTGGAACAGACCCTTCAAGAATCCTTTGACCTTTTGGCCACAGGTTGGTCCACATTGTTGTGGGCAAGCTGGCTCGCAACCGCAAGCTGGCTCGATAACTTCGCAACCGCAAGCTGGCTCAACGCAAGAGTCGCAACCGTGGTTCTTGTGGAACAAGCGTGACAGAAGACCTGGCTTAGCGATTCCGCAACCGCTGTCGCAGCAAGGCTCGGCTCCGCAAGTTGGCTCAACGGCACAACCGCAAGCAACAGGTGCTTCGCATCCGCATGCAGGCTCTACGTCACAACAGCTGTCACAGCCCTTGTTACAAAGTTTGTCGAACAGGCCGAATGCACTTGCATTGACCGATGAGCTAGCGACGAAGGCAACGGCTAGCAAAGCAGGAATGAATACACGACGCATCGTGGTTATCTCCAAAAGTTTTTTTAGGTATGGGAAGGTTGAGCTAGCACTGCCGCGGTAGGGCCAAGTCGGTCAAAGCGAACGACTTGTAGTAGTGCGTAACCCTGATCAACGGAAGTCAGACACAGCGAACCACGTTGACTTGTGATACGACAGAGCTAGCGAGAGTGAAGCGGCTTAGCGTTTCCCTCTCACACAATGAAGTATCGACGCGAATAGAGAATTAGCAGACCTGTTCCCTCAAGAATCCCCGTCCTGCTAGCATTTTGGTTGGGGACGTATTGGTGGTATCAGTTGACGGGGAAATAGCGCCGGATGATCGACAGGGATTCACGTAAAACACGGGGGGTGGGTTGGAGGTTTCCCCCGAAAAACTTCACTCGTGCGATCGAGTGGGAAAGAATTGACGCGTTTAAAATGTGATTGCAGCGCGTCGGGCCAGTTCCTACCGGCCGTCATTTACGGATCGATGGAGTCGGCCGGTGGGAACCGGCCCTACGCGCAACTGGCTATCTATTTTCCGCGCGTTCTTACGAGCGTTACGCGGTTTTCCAGGGTAAACGACAGACGCCCCATTGGCCACAATTTTCGTCCACCGCGACTTCGATCCAGCTGAGCGCGGTGCCGAACTTCTCTTGGGTCGCCTGCATCACTCGCTCGGCAATCACGCGAGCGATCTCTTCGGCGGTCGTGTTCACGACCGGCAAGATCACACAGTCCTCGTTGGGAAACACCCAGCGGCGATCGCGAAAGCGTGCGGTCGTCTCTTTGTCATCGCTGGTGATTTTGATCTCTGCGTGATTCTCAGGAAGAAGGATGTGATGATCCAATAGAGTCGTCTGAGCCAGAACGGCGTCGCGAAGTGCGATAAAGTCGACGACGTAACGATTTTCATCGAGAGGACCTTCGACGCTGGCACGAACCGCATAGTTGTGGCCGTGGATGCGTTCGCAAATGTCACCGGCAAAGGTAATAAAATGAGCCGCCGAAAAAACGAACTGCTCTTTGGTTACGTCAACGCGGAAAGTGGCTTGGGTCATGGCGGGATCTAATGATGTGTAAAGGAGTAGAAGACGAGTTTCATGGCATTAGGTTAATCCCTCACTAATAATACGAATAACGCTGCGGCAATCAGGTCGGCGGTGGTTCCGGGATTCAGTCGATTGCCATCACTTCTAAGATATATGTCAAAATCTTCAACTGCGACGCTGTCGTGTTTGTCCAATTTGCTCGCCCGCTGCTGAACCTCGTTGGCGATCTCGTCGCCACACTTTCGAGCGATCAATGTATCGAGGTGATCGGCGAGGAGGTCAATGTGGGCGTCGCTGATTCCCCCCAAAATGTCCCCGTTCTCTGTGATCGCTTTTTCGACAAGCGGTACGACCCGATTGAACAAGTCTTTGAATCCGTTGGCATATTGATAAGCCACTAAGTCTCGCTCAGCAGCCAATCGCATCGCGGCGATCAAGTCGCCTCCGGAGCTGGCAGGATCGCGAACATCCATCTCGTCAACTTTGCCGAGCCCGCCAGCCGTGGAACCCCGTATCGCTTCGAAGATACAGGCCGCGTCGTCTTGATTCTGGCCATCCAGCAATGACGCTACCGCAGGTTGCAATTCGGCATCGACATCGCGATGAGCCACCTCGGCGATGGGGCCGATCAGCAGCAAAATGCCCAGATTAACATTCGAGCCCTTGGCAAGTTTCGTTTGGCGGACGGCACCGAGAACCATTTCGCTGAAGTGCCGACCAGGCATCGCAAAGGATTCGGCCGCGATCTCTGCCGCGACGATGAAGTCACCGTAACTCAAGTCGCTAAATGAACGACCGGGATAGACATTCCCTGCCTTGGGGGATGTCGCCTCGAGGACACAGGCCCAGCGAACCGCGTCGCCAATCGAGCGGACTTGCGATCGCACTGCGTCCAACGAATTACGCGTCATGCGATTCACTTTGCTGTTCGCTCGCTGCCGGTTCCGCTGAAGGACGCTCGCCCATTTCCGTTTGCAGGAATTTCGAAATTGCTGCGATGACTTCCGCATTGGCATCTTCGATCACGTAATGTCCTGCGTCCGCAATTTCAACCGCTTCGGCGTTCGGCCAAACCTGTTGAAAGCGACGAAGGCATTCGGGGCGGAAGCACCAATCTTTCATGCCCCAAATCAACAGCTGGGGAAATGACGCGAGCGACGGTAGGTCCGCTTCGAGTTGACGAAGCGTTGCCATCGTCGGGTGTTTGCTGGTCAGCGGGATGTCGCGGACAAAGGCATCGTTGGCAACTCGATTGGTCCACGAGTTGTAGGGGGCTAGTAATCCACGCGCGGCCTCTTTGGAGAGCGTGTTGCGTGACATCGCCATCGTGATCGCAGCGCCGGCGAACGCGTTCAGTCCCCGAACCGCGGCAGTCCCCAAGACAGGAATTCGACAGGCGGCGATTCGCCAAGGGATATAAGGCGGTGGAAACGCGGCGGTATTGAGCAGGATGATGCGTTCAAGACGGTCGATCCGTTTCAGCATCGACGTCAACCCGATCGCCCCGCCCCAATCATGAGCGATCAGCGTGATCCGTTTCAGATCGAGTGCGTCGATCAAATGGACAAGATTGTCGCTGTGATCGGCCAAGCGATAGGGGAATTCGCCCTTCTCGGCATTGTGTCCACGGGAGGGCTTTTCGCTTCGACCGCACCCCAGATGGTCCACGGCGACGACTCGGTGGGTCGGGCTAAACTGCTCGACAATCGAGCGCCAATAGAAACTCCAGGTCGGATTCCCATGCACGCATAGCAGCGTCTGCTCGCCCGCGCCTTCATCAAGAAAACGCAGGGTGTGCGATCCAACGGTCAATTCGCCTGATTGATAAGGCAGCAGGTCTTCAGCAATCGATTTCATTGCCAAAGTGTCGCTCAGTTTGGCGTCTTAGGGAACCACCCGTGAAACACGAGCGGGAAACAGGGTGGGGAGTAGGGGAGTTGGGAGTCTGGGAGAGTGGGAGAGTGGGAGAGTGGGAGAGTGGGAGAGTGGGAGAGTGGGAGA
>CAXBHV010000416.1:0-6229 GCA_963974855.1 uncultured Rhodopirellula sp.
AATCCGTCCGGATTGAAATTTCGTTCACTCGTTTTTTTCGCCGATTCGCCATCGCGGAGACAAGCGATTAGAATAGGCGGGACTATTCTCGCTGCTCGTCCCTCCATTTTGTGAGCTAGGTGTTCGCCGTGCGCATGCCCTTTTTTTTCCGCTTTACTAGCTTTCCTGTCGCCGTTTGCCTTATCGCCACCACGGCGTTGACGCTGGGGGATTCTAGGACCAGCCGCGCAGATGATTTCTTGAACGCCCAGCAAACGACGCGATTGGGGCTGGTCGAGGCTTGGCGACGGCAAACCGAGGTTCCCGTTGGCGTCCAATCGATGGTCGATCAACAGATTTATGTACACGTCGAAAATCCTCGCGAATATGTTGAGGTTGTGGGGGTCAATGCTGCGGCAGCCAATCCGGTCGCCAGCGAAGAAGCGGACGTGGTCAACGAAGAGGCCAAGCCGGTCGAAAACGGCGGCGCTTCGACGAAAAACGTGCTGTTTCGAATTCCCACCGATCGAGTCAACGCGCACGGCAAAGCGATTGGCAAGCCAGAAGCTGAGCGATTGGCCAACAATGAGATTCGTCGACTGAAGCGACGTGGCATCGAAGCAAAAATCGAATCACGAATCGTTCCACGTATTTGCCTCTACACGCTCGGCAATGACGGCACGTTGGAGTGCCGCGACGCCGAATCGGGCGAACCGGTTTGGATGGTTCGCGTCGGTGTCGCGCGGCTTGGTTACAAAGCTCTCGGAGTCGGCGAGTCTTTCGTTACCGTGGTCAACGGTGGCAACTTGTTAAAAATCGATGTCACCAATGGTGAATTGATTGAAGAGCGACGTACGGTCAATGTTCCCATTTTTGGTGCGATCAACGCAGGCGATTACGCAGTGATTGCGACGATCCAAAATGGGATGGAAGGCTACCCCTTATTCGATACCTCTCGTGTCCCGTTCCGCGAGCGTGTGGCAGGCCGAGCACTTGCGTTGCCGGTCAAAGCGCCTGGGTCAACGCGAATCGCGTGGGGAACCGACCAAGGGTTCGTCTACAGTATGGAATGCCAGGGCGAGCCCTCGGTAATGTTTCGCTTGAACACCGATGGCATTGTCAGCGCTCGGATTGCGGCGACGAGCGGTGATCGGTTCTTCTTTGGTTCCGAATCGGGGCAAGTCTACGGCATCGAAGCAACGCGAACAGGTCGAGTGCTTTGGAGCCGGCCTTACGGCGAACCGTTTTACAACCAGCCCATTATCGCTGGTGAGCAGCTGCTGATTCGATCCACCTATGGCAACCTCTATTCTCTTGGCTTGGCTGACGGGATCAGCACTTGGCAGGACTCGGCATCCAATATTGACGAATTGGTGGGAACGATCGGCGACAAGCTCTATGTCACCACGCTTAGCGGAGCCTTTTCTGTATTGGATTTGAAGACCGGAAGGCAAATTGAGTCTTTTCCCGGTATCCGGCCCAAACGCTTGCTGCGGAATCCAAAGACCGACCGGTTGTATCTGATCGGCAGCACCGGAGCCGTTCAGTGCTTGCGGAGCGTCGATGTTGATATGCCCGTCATTAGCGAAGGATATGGCGACGCGATGAAAGCTGAGAAGAAAGAGGAAAAGAAGGAAGAGGAAAAGAAGCCTGCGGAATCAAATGAATTTGGTGTGCCTGCAGGAAATGACCCCTTCGCGGCTCCCGGCGCTGATCCATTTGCAGCCCCCGGAGCGGATCCGTTTGCCGCACCGGCCGGCGGCGGTGCGGATCCCTTTGGCGCCGATCCGTTCGGCGGAATGTAAGAGCTGCCGTAGCGAAACTCGTCAAGAGTTTCGGCACTTCTCGGTGAACGCAAGCCATTGTCGGCCAGCTTTCCAAGCTGGAACCGTTACGAACAAACGTGCGGCGGATGCAATGCAGTCACCCTCGCCTTGACGATCTAACGTGAAGCACGCCAACGGCTTGGAAAGCCGAGCGACAATGTTTCGGCAATTCACCGATGCTATCACGACGCTCTCAGGCTGGACGAAACTCTCTGCGAGTTTCGCTACGACTCGATGGGTGCGGGCTTACGCGTCGCCCGGCGGTTGGATTTTATCGTTGCCGTCTTCCATTTCTTGGATGTAACGACGCAGACGCTCCAGCTCGTCCTCGGTCCCTTTCAGCTTCAACATATTCTCGACTCGTTTGACGAGTTCGACTTTGTTGACCGGTTTGCTTAGGAAGTCGTCGGTGCCTGCGGTTACCGCACGCTCGATGTCGCCCAGTTCGTTGAGCGCCGTCACCATCAAGATCATCACTCGGCTGGTTGCCGGATTGTCTTTGACTTTCTTACAGACTTCAAAACCGCTGAGCTTGGGCATCATTACATCGAGCAGGACCAAGTCCGGCTTGAACGATTCGATTTTGTCCAGTGTATCTTGACCATCGACCGAGGTTTCCGTGTCACAGTCGACGCCTACCAAGTAAGCCTCGAGCAGTTCGCGGTTCGCGATGTTGTCATCAGCAATCAGAATGCGGTGCATAGCGTTTTCAGAATCGTGGACGACGTGAAAAAGGGTGGGGGCAGAATAGGTGGCAACAAGTTGTTTTGTTGCCACCTATATTTTAGCGAGCGACAGCTCGACGTCGCACTAGGCGGTAGCGTGATCGCCCGCTGGAACCGGAAAACTCTTGCAGAGTTCGCGGATCTCGTTGCGAATCGATTGGTGCAGCGAATCATTGTCCGCGTTGGACAACGCTTGATGGATCCAGCCTCCAATTCGCTTCATTTCATCGGTTCCCATCCCACGAGTCGTCAGAGCGGGAGTTCCGATACGAATACCCGAGGGGTCCATCGGCTTACGCTTGTCAAACGGAATCATGTTCATGTTGACCGTGATGCCGCAGGCTTCGAGTACTGCTTCGGCTTTCTTACCGCCTAGTCCAACGGCGGTTACATCGACCAACATCAAGTGGTTGTCGGTGCCGCCGCTGACCAATGGCAATCCCGCCGCCATCAGTGTTTCGGCCAATGCTTTAGCGTTTGTGACCAGCGATTTGCCATACTCTTTAAACGCCGGCGTCATCGCTTCGGCAAAGCAGACCGCCTTGGCCGCAACCATGTGCATCAGCGGGCCACCTTGGGTGCCCGGGAAGACGTTGCGATTGACCAGCTTTAGATGTTCTTTCTTGCAGAGGATCAATCCGCTTCGTGGGCCACGCAGCGTTTTGTGCGTCGTCGTGGTGACATAGTCGGCGTACGGCACCGGGCTGTTGTGCTGTCCCGAGGCGACCAGGCCGGCGTAATGAGCCATGTCGACCATCAACTTGGCACCAACATCGTTCGCGATTTCGGCGAAACGATCGTGAGGGATCTCGCGGGGATACGCGCTCGCCCCAGCAACGATCAGCTTGGGTTTGTGCTCACGTGCCATTTTGGCGATTTGGTCAAAATCGAGGCGGTGATTTTTCGGATCCACACCATAGCTGTGGAAATTGTACAGCCGGCCGCTGATGTTCAGCTTCATGCCGTGAGTCAGGTGTCCGCCTTGGGCGAGATCCAAACCGAGCACCGAGTCACCAGGCTCTAAACACGCTAAATAGACCGCGGTATTGGCTTGCGATCCGGCGTGCGGTTGAACATTCGCTTCTTCGGCGCCAAACAGCTTTTTGGCTCGTTCGATCGCCAGCGATTCGGTCACATCGACGTGCTCGCAGCCGCCGTAATAGCGGCGTCCGGGGTAGCCTTCAGCGTATTTGTTAGTCAAAACGCTGCCCGCAGCCTGCATAATTGCCAGACTGGTGTAGTTTTCGCTCGCGATCATCTCCAACCCGTCCTGCTGGCGGGTGGCTTCGGCTTGGATGGTTTCCCAAATTTCAGGGTCTTGCTGCTGCAGCCAGTTCATGAGTTTCTTCGAGGGGAATAGGATAGAAGTAAGCTTGCGATCTTCGCACCACGGCGGCCACGATTGTCGACCGCAGAACGCAAAGCGTCAATGTCGCCAAAAGCAGGGAAACGGTCCAAAAAAGGAAATCGACAAAACACGTCGTGGATGAGCCCACGAATCCTGCCAAAACACGTCACGGATGAGGCTACGAATCCCGGCAAAGCATGTAGTGGATGAGGCTACGAATCCCGGCCCCGAGGCGTAGTGGACGAGGCAACGAGTCCCCTGGGTAAAATACGAAGGAAACCGGACTCGTCGCCTCGTCCATAACCCGCAAAATAAATCGCCTGTCACTCCGCCATCGAAACGCAACTTCTTCGTCTTTCCCGCATTTCTCGGCTCCAAAGCAACCGAAAGCTATCAAATTCATCCATTTTAGTGGCCCTTTTTCATTTTGAGAGCCACTGTTTGGATCGTCGAATTGTGGCAAGATATTTCGGTTGAACCGGTACGCAGTAGGACTTGTCTCGTTCGTCGTCCGCGGCGGCATCGGGTCTGACCTGGCTTTCCCCAAACTCCACCTCTTTCCTTCGCATCATCAAGTCTCGCTGAGCGATATGTCAAATATTGAAGTCGTTCAGCGATTACTGAAACTGGCATGGCGTTACCGCGGTTGGTGCGGGGCGATGCTGTTCCTGCAAGCGATTTTGATGGGATTGGCCGTCTCGCTCGTCCAACTCGGAGGGCTCGCGATCGACGTTATCCGGTTCCACTCGCATGACACCCCTGATTTCCCCGCACTCCCTTTTGGAGTTCGCTTTCCCGTCCCCTGGTCCCCGTTGACTCAGGTTGTCGCAATCGCGGTTGCCATGATCGTCGTCGCGATCGTGCGTGCGCTGCTGAACTACAGTTACGCGATCATCTCGGGCACATTAGTACACCGCAAAATTGTGGTCGATTTGCGTGCCGAGGTGTATGCAAAACTGCAGCGGCTGAGTTTGAGTTTCTATCACGATCAACCCGCCGGCACGATCATCAATCGTGTCACCGGCGACGTTCAGGCAACGCGTGCTTTCATCGACGGCGTGTTGATTCAATTGTCGATCCTGGCGATGTCGCTGGTTTTCTATTTGACGTTCATGATCCGCATCGATGCGATGTTAACGCTGGTTTGCCTAGCGACCACGCCTGTGGTTTGGTGGGCCAGTATTCGTTTCTCGCGAATTGTGCGGCCGATGTACGACCAGTCGCGTCACTTGTTTGACCTGCTTGTTTTGCGGGTGGCCGAATCGGTTGACGGCGTCGCGGTGATCAAGTCGCTGGGACGACAAACGGCCGAAACAAAATCGTTCGACGGAGCCAACGATGATCTCTTGAATCAACAGCAAGAAGTTTTTCAGCGTGTCAGCCGGTTTGGTCCCACGATCCAACTGTTGACGCAAATCAATCTCGTTGTGCTGTTGATCTACGGCGGCTATTTGACTTCGCTCGGTCGTTTGCCGCTGGGCAGCGGTTTGATCGTCTTCGCCGGATTGTTGCAACAATTCAGTAACCAAGTGGGCAACCTTTCAAGCTTGACCGGAACAATCCAGCAATCCTTGACCGGGGCGCGGCGAGTATTCGAGGTGCTCGATGCGGCCGAAGAAGTTTCGCAGCCCGACGACGCATGGCAGCCCGAGTCGATTCGCGGCGAAATCCACTTTCACAACGTCAGCTTTGAATATGTCGCAGGCAATCCCGTATTAAAAGATATCTCGCTGCACATTCGCGCGGGCGAGCGGGTCGCGATTCTCGGGGCGGTGGGTCAGGGGAAATCGACCCTGCTCAGTTTGATTCCGCGGTTCTATGATCCGACCAGCGGAATGGTCGAAATTGACGGAGTCGACGTCAGCTCGTGGGATCTGAAAACGCTTCGCCAACGAGTCGCCTTGGTGCTGCAGGAACCGATGCTGCTGAGCAACACGATCGGAGCGAACATTGCGTTTGGTTGTCCCGGAGCAACGCGAGAGCAAGTGCGAATGGCCGCCCGGTTGGCCGCTGCTCACGACTTTATCGAAGCCGCACCGGACGGCTATGACACGATACTGGGCGAATATGGAATGTCGCTTTCGGGCGGCCAGCGACAACGGCTTGCCTTGGCTCGAGCTTTGTTAACCGACCCCGCGATCTTGTTGTTGGATGATCCCGTTTCGGCCATCGATCCTGAAACCGAACACGAAATCCTTGCGTCACTCGGTGAAGCGTCCAAGGGGCGAACAACACTGATCGTCGCACACCGGCTTAGCACATTGCGGGGGGCGGATCGCGTGATCGTGTTGGATCGCGGCGAGATTGTCCAGCAAGGCACTCATGAAGAACTCATACGCGAGTCCGGCCCG
>CAXBHV010000417.1:0-6224 GCA_963974855.1 uncultured Rhodopirellula sp.
GACTCTGCGACGGCTCCGGCCACTGGGGCGAGCGAAGCGACTGTGCTTGGCGAATACTTCGTCGGAGGATTGGTCGAAGGCGACTACTTCCTGGTTCAACAATCGACCGTTGCGGGGCAAACACCGCCAACTCCGATTCCGTTTAGTATCAGCGCTGCTCAGGCAGCTGGCACACAAACGCAGTTGGTGGATGATTTCTCAACCACACAGTTTGATATTTCCAGTGCGGGCGCGACCCTGCAAGTGGAAGGTAACGCGGCAGCCACAGAAGCGGTTGGCGGAAATCGCGATTTGCGAATCAATCGAACCAGCGCGGGTGGTTCGATGCAAATCAATGTTGACCCAAATGTCAGCGGAGGCACTCCTGTAGTCGATGGTGCGATTACATTTGGTTCCAGCGGTGGCGCCACCGGATTGGCTGAGATCATCTACGATGGTCCTGATGACACTAACACTGCTGGCGTTGAGATCACGCCTACGGGACTTGGCAGTGTTTCGCTGTCGGGCTCCTCTCCCGTTGATCCGCTTGATCCTGGCGGTGCTGATCGAGAAGCACGTGGCGCTGGGGTCATCGTCCGTACCAATAGCGAGAACGCCAACGGTGAACTGCTCATCACGATTTATACTGATGCAGCAAACTTCTCGACAAAAACGATTACGTTGCCTGTGACCACCGAGTTCACTGAGCAGTTTGTGACATTCGATGGATTTGTCACCGCCGGTGGCAACGGTGCCGACTTTCGAGACATCGGAGCGATTGTCGCCGCTGTTCAGTTTAACGGAGACAACAATGACGTTGATGTCGCGATTGTCGAAGGTCGACGCCCCGGGCTCGCCACGGTGAATCTCGCCAACATTCAACCGCTGTCACTTGGCGGTGAGATCTTTGTCGACAACGGACCGATCCCTGACCAGAACAACGGATTGCGTGATACTGGCGAACCATTGGTGACCAGTCCGGTTACCGTCGAGTTGTATCGCGAGAACCAGATTCCGGGGACCGACACTCCGGTCGATACGACCACAACGTCAAGCGGCGTGTATACTTTCAATAATATCGTTCCTGGCAACTATGTCGTCGTCATCCCACAAGCAATGTTCGATGCCGGAGGGCCTCTGCAAGGGTTTGCCTCAAGCACGGGGAATGATCCAGCACCGGATCCTAACAACGACGTCGACCTGGATGACAACGGCACCGGGGTCACAGGAGTTGGGATCGTCAGCGGCGTGATCACGCTTGCCAGCGGAACGGAACCTACTAATGATGGCGACGACGCGAACAAGAACTCGACGCTCGATTTTGGTGTTGTTCCTCAAACGGATCTTGCGATCACCAAGACGCTCGTAGGGGCTCCACCGTCGAATGTCACTGCCGGTAGCACGGCGATCTTTGACATTGTCGTCACCAATAGCGGGCCAAGTCCCGCCACGGATGTTCGCGTTCAGGACGTTATTCCCGCAGGTCTGACTTTTGTGCGGACTCAAAACGGTCCCAGCGGAATGACACAAAACGTCAACGGTTCGAACTTGGAAGTGATCTTGGGGGCGATTCCGGCGAGCGGACAGCAAACGTTCCAAATCGTGACCACGGTTGACGTCGACGGTTTGACGAACATTACCAACACCGCAACGGTCACCGGTGCCGAATTTGATTTCGACACCAGCAATAACAGCAGCGATGCTGACGTGATTGTCGATCCTGATTTTGATGTCGTTGTCGTCAAAACGGTCGATAACGCAAACGTCCAGCCGACCGACACGGTGACCTACACCGTGACCTTGACCAATGATGGTCCCAGTTCGGCCAATGGCGTTGTGCTCAGCGACATCGTTCCCACCGGATTGACCTTTGTCAGCGGTACCATGAATGGCAACGATGCAACGCTGACGGGGTCGACGGTCTCGTTCCCCGCAATTACCGTGGGCGCAGGGACGGCAAATGCAGTGTCCGCAACCTTGATCTTCACCGTGGATGCGTTAGCGACCGGCCAAATCACGAACACCGCAACCGTGCCCGACATGTCGGCTGATGGTGAAAACGATATCACCAACAACTCCGACGATGTTGTGATCACGGTAACGCCTGACTTTGATATCGTGGTCGACAAAACCGCAGACGTCACGACGGTGCAGCCTAATGACACGGTTATCTACACGGTCACACTGACCAACGACGGACCAAGCACAGCGGATAATGTCGTATTGACCGACGTGATTCCCGCCGGATTGACGCTCGTCTCGGCGGTGATGAACGGAACCAATGGTACGGTTGCCGGCAGCAACATCACATTCCCCGGCGTTGCAATCGCCAGCGGAGCGGCAAATGCCGTGACTGCGACGTTGACCTTCACCGTCAATTCGGATGCCAGCGGCGACATTCTAAACACGGCAAGTGTGCCGGATATGTCGTCTGATGGTGAGAACGATATCACCAACAACTCGGACGATGCTTCGATCACCGTCCTGCCTGTGTTTGACGTTGTGGTGGACAAGACTGTCAACGTCACCAATGCCCAGCCCAATGATACGGTGATCTACACGGTCACGTTGACCAACAATGGCCCAAGCAGTGCGGCGAACGTCGTACTTAGCGATGCCGTTCCCGCCGGATTGACTTTCGTCAGCGGATCGCTCAATGGTCAAGCAGGAACACTTAACGGAAGCACCGTCTCGTTCCCAGCGATCTCGATCGATAGCGGCACTGCAAACGCCGCCACGGCAACGCTGACCTTTACTGTGAACGCCGACGCGACGGGACAAATCGTCAATACGGCGACGGTTCCCGACATGTCCGCCGATGGTGAAACCGACATCACGAACAACTCGGATGATGTGACGTTAACCATCAACCCCGACTTTGACATTGTTGTCGATAAAACGGTGGACAATGCAACGCCAAAGCCAAATGACACGGTCGTCTACACCGTGACGCTGACCAATGAAGGGCCGAGTGCGGCGACCAATGTTGTCTTAACCGACGTTGTTCCTACCGGATTGACGTTCGTCAGTGCGACGCTCGATGGCGTCGCAGGCACCCTTTCCAACGGCATCGTGACATTCCCTGGCGTCGCGATCGACAGCGGAACTGCCAATGCAGCCACCGCCACATTGACCTTCACCGTGAACGCCGGTGCAACGGGTCAGATCACCAATACGGCAAGCGTACCGGACATGTCCGCCGCCGGTGAAAACGATATCACGAACAACTCGGATACCGCGGCTGTCACGATTCAACCTGATTTTGACATCATTGTCGACAAAACGGTTAACAACGCCACTCCGGCACCCGGCAGCACCGTGACTTACACGGTCACGCTGACCAACGAAGGACCAAGTGTTGCCAACGGCGTCGTTCTTAGTGACGCCGTTCCAACGGGTTTGACCTTTGTCAGCGGCACGCTGAACGGGCAAGCTGCGACACTCACGGGATCCAACGTTACGTTCCCCGCCGTCAACGTGCTGGCGGGTACTGGCAATGCCTTGACCGCGACCTTGACGTTCACCGTCAGCGGCACCGCTAGCGGCCAGATCGTGAACACCGCACAAGTCCCGGACTTGTCCGCCAATGGCGAGAACGACATCACCAACAACAGCGATGATGCGGTGATTACCGTCACTCCGGTTGCGGATATTGCGGTTTCCAAAACAGTCGACAAGGCAAATGCACGGATCGGAGACACGCTTCAGTACACCGTCACGGTGACGAACAACGGTCCCTCGTCCGCTGCCGCGGTGCAAGCGGTCGACACGCTGCCTGCGGGCGTAACATTCGTTAGCGGGACCGGCCCGAACAACACGACGCTATCCGCCAGCAATGGCGTGGTCACGGTTCCCGGTGGCACACTCGCATCAGGTGCTAGTTTCAGCTTCATCATCAATGCGACGGTAAATTCGGGCGTCACTGCGAATCAAGTCAATAACGTCAGCGTCAGCACGTCGACTAGCGATTCCAATTCGGCAAACAATTCCGCGTCCGCTACCACGGGCGTCGACCCTGCGACATCGCGAGTCGATGGGTTTGTGTTCATCGATGCGAACAACAACAAGATCTTTGATGCTGGCGAAACGCCTGTCTCAGGGGTTCAGATCCAATTGACGGGGACCGATGCATTCGGCAACGCCGTCAACTTGACTGACACGACGGATGCAACGGGACAGTACGCATTTGAAAACCTGTTGGCGGGATCGGCTTATCGATTGCAACGAATCGATCGTCCATCGAACTTGCGAGACGGTGGGGAACAGGCGGGGACCAACGCCACCTCGACGATTGACGATGTTGACAACGTGTTTGCATCGTTAGGACTCAACAAGGCGACATCGGCCGAAGACTTTAACTTCGGTTTGTTGACCGCCGCACTCTCAAAGCGGGACTTCTTGGCATCGTCTTAACATCGTAGTCGTCCAGACCTGGAGTGACAGATTTGCTTGAACCAACGGGAGCCGGTGTTTTCGGTTCAAGCAGTCGTCAGCAAAACCCAGGTCTCTGACGCAAACGGAATAAGAGCGTTGAGAAGTTAAATGCTCGGCCTTCGGGGGGAGGCCGAGCATTTTTTTATGCGCATGCAGAGAGGTTGCAGCTTGATTTTCGGGTAGTGGACGAGGCTACGAGTCCCTTGGGGGCGTCATCGGGCGAAGGACTCGTTGCCTCGTCCAATACGGTGAAGGACTTGTTGCCTCGTCCCCTAATTTCTAGCTGTGACCAATCGCTTAGCACCTTAGCCCGCATTGTGTTGCCGGCTCGATAAACGCCAACTGTACGTTGCTGTAGACACGGATGTCCCAATCGCCCGGGGGCAACCGCGTTGCGTCAAAGGTGTCTTCGGTCTCGGCGACCAGCACACTGCCGGGCGGTGCTTGCCGCAGCACTTGGCTGATCACGGCATTGAGTTTCTCGAGTTCTTCTTCCCACATCACGTAGGGGGGTGACAGAAAGACAATCCAAGGGACGCCAATTTTGGGATCGTCTGGATCCTCGGGAGCGACCAGCAGGGTTTCGCTCCAGCGGAACGCGTCGCCGACTAAGACTTTTAGCTTGGATTCGATGTCGAGTGTCTTGGCGGTTTCGCGAATATGTCCGGCGGCGCGATTGGATTGCTCGATCGCCACGGCTTCGACCGCCCCGCGGCTAAGCGATTCGATTGCCAGCGCACCGGTGCCTGCAAATAAATCGAATGCGATGGCCCCCCGAACGGCTCGTCCGAGGATATTGAACAGATTCTCGCGAACACTGTCTTTCATCGGACGGGTGAAGGCTTCGCCGTGATAATAGATGTGGCGGCCCCGCATATCGCCACCGATGACTCGCAATTTCATCGCGGTAGCTTTGTTGCTTTTCAGCTCGGAGCGTGGTTTTCCGGACGTGCGTGATTTTCCAGAGTCACCGCGTGATGGTTTGGAGGTGACGTTTTTCTTGCGGCGATTCGATTCATTGCGTTGTTTCATGGCGAAAGTATAGCGATGTCACCCCTGATTACGGAAGTCGCGTGAAACAGCCTCCGATTGACGTTTACGCTAACCACCCTGTTGCTCTAGACTCCGGAGATTCAGGACGGATGCCTGTAAATTCCCCGCCGAAGGAACGGCTATGTATCGTTGGTTGCTCTGTTTTCGCTACTTGCGGTCTCGTTATATCGCGTTGGCTTCGATCATCAGTGTCACGCTTGGCGTGGCCACTCTGATCGTTGTGAACAGTGTGATGGCGGGATTTTCAGCTGAAATGCATGATCGGCTGCACGGACTCGCGTCCGACATCCTGATCGAATGCCACACCAGTGGCGGAATGCCCGATCCCGACGGCCATTTGCGTGAGATCAAAAAGGTCTGTGGCGACAAGATCGCTGGCGCCTCGGTTAGCGTGCATGTCCCCAGTATGCTGGGAATCGACTTCAACGGGCAACAAATTGCTCGCCACGTCAATCTCGTCGGACTTGATCCGGAAACCTACAACACCGTCAGCCAGTTTGGGCAATTTCTGTTGCACCCGGACAACAAAACCGGTGTCAGTTTCGATCTGCGTGAAGAAGGTTTTGCACCCGATCGCGAAGGTTTCCCAGCGTCCGGGTGGCGTTATCGCCGTGCCCGTGCCGCCTACGAGACAGCGCTGCAGTTTGAACGTGACCGCATTGATGCTTTGAAAGCAAAGCAAACTCAAGCAGCCACGCCACAGATCGCCAGCAACAATGCACCGGCAAATCTCGAATCCAACGCGTCGACCGATGCTG
>CAXBHV010000418.1:0-6211 GCA_963974855.1 uncultured Rhodopirellula sp.
GCCAGCGACCTAGAAAAGCTAGAGAGCGATCCCAAGGCATGTCATGCTCAGGCGTACGACCTCATCATCAACGGCAGCGAAGCGGGCGGCGGAACGATCCGAATCCACGATTCCAAGACGCAAAGCAAGGTCTTTGATTTGTTGGGGATCGACGAAGCGACCGCCGAAGATCGTTTCGGGTTCCTGCTAAACGCGCTGCGGTTTGGTGCACCACCGCATGGTGGGATCGCCCTTGGCGTCGATCGCTGGGTGATGTTGTTGGCAGGGCTGGAGAACATTCGCGAAGTGATCGCGTTTCCGAAGACTCAAAAGGCAGCCGACTTGATGACCGAAGCACCAGGCGCAGTCGATTCGGGGCAACTCACTGAATTGCACTTGCGTACCGTTGGTGTGAAGACTCAGTAAGGTCTGAAATTCGCAGACTGACTTAAAAAACAGAGGTAGTGGATCTTGCGAAAGATCCTGCTGCATGGGGATCTTTAGCAAGATCCACTACAGTGCATAATTCTATAAGTGCCTCTCCCGCAAAAAAAAATCCCGCTCCATTGGAGCGGGATTTTTTTGTTCTCGGGTCGAAATCGATTGCAAACGATTTGTTTATTACGGTCGGCGGCTGATCCAGTTGTTGTCCGACAATCGGGTGATCGCTTTCTGCAATACAGCGTCTTCACGATCGGTGGTCATTTCACCGTTGGAATTGGGACGAGCCGCGATGTAAGTCGGTTCAACGGGCACGCTTGGGGTGACCCCGTTTAGACTGATCGCTCGGCCGCTTGGCGAGTAGAACTTGGCGGTCGTCAAACAAAGTCCAAACTTAGCTGATTGCATTCGAAAGATTCCTTGCACGCTGCCTTTGCCGTAACTGGTTTCACCAATCACGTCACCACGTCCGCTGTCGGCGATCGCTCCAGCAAAAATCTCACTCGCACTTGCACTGTCGCGATCGATCAAAACGGCGAGCGGGATGTTCCAGGTGTTGGGACGATGAGCGGTGTAGTCGTAGTTTTCACGAGCGTTACGACCACGAGTGGTGACGATGCGTCCGTCGCCGAGGAAGCGGTCCGCCACTTCCACTGCTGCCGAAAGCAAGCCACCGGGGTTGCCGCGAACGTCAAGGATCAACGATTTCATTCCTTGGCGGTGCAGGTCCCACAGTGCTTGTTCGATGTCACGCGTCGTGGTTTTTTGAAAGTTGGTCAGACGCAAGTATCCGACATGGTTTGCAGCGTCGACAATGTGGACATTTTCGACACAAGGAACTTCAACGCGGCGGCGTTGCACTTTCAAGTCACGAGTCTTCCCGTCCAGTCCCAAGACACCAATCGAAACGTACGACTTTTCAGGGCCGCGAAGTAGGTCGGCGGCATAGCCTGGGTCCGATGATTTAGTCTCGGTTGTTTCGACACGAATAATGCGATCGCCACCGATCAAACCGGCTTCTTCGGCAGGACCACCGGGGATGACCGACAGGATGTGAAGTGCGTTGTTTTCGGCTTTCAGTTCGATGCCCAAGCCAACAAAGTTGCCTTCGATGTTCGAGAACATTTCGTCAAGTTGGTTACCCGACAACAAACGAGTGTACGGGTCGAGTGTCGAGACAGCACCGCTCATGAATTCCAATGCGGTGGCGGTTGGCGACAATCCAATCTCGGATTTTGCCAACGACGAGACAAATGCGACGTTCGCTCGCAAGTCAAAGCGAGTCGCGGTGCTGCGGCTGGCTAGTTGGTGATGCACGTTTTGGCGAAAGTGCTCGACGGCAGCCGGATCGGCGGTGGCGAGCATTCGGCCAACAAACTTTTCTTCGGTCAACGCGACTTCGAGAGCCGCAGTGCCGTGAAGCATCACGCGAGCCCAATCGATTTGCTCGACATAATGGGTTTGTAAATTCGCCAAAATCTCAGCGTACAAATCAAGAGCCTGCTCACCGGACAATCGATCAACCGACTGCAGGTAGCTGTTGTCTTGGTAGCGACGGTTGACGTCGTAATGCAGCTTCGCGATTGTCAATCGTTGGTACAGCGCCTTGCTGCCAGGGTGCTTCTTGGAAGCGTCCTCATAGTGACGAACTGCGTCGGCCCACAGTCGAGCTTGCTCGAGTTCAAGTCCTTGCTGTACCGCCTGCTGTTCCGGAGTCACTGAAAACGTTTCAGCTTCGGTGACAACCTGAGCGGTCACGGGTGAGACAGGACCGAGTAGCAATACGCCGACGATCAAACTGAAAAAAGTTCCAGCGGATTGGCGACGATAGATCTGAGGGATCCGATTCATACGAGCAAAGTCCAGTGGAGCATCGTTCGGGAGGTCCCCTAAACATCAGGGAGGTGATGCTTAGATGAAGCTGTGCAAAGACGCTCAGACCACACAGCTACGGGAATATAGGACACAAAGGGTGCCTGGTCAAAAAAACGCTGCGGTGGAAAATAGGAAAATTTGTTACAAACCGACCAAGCCGAAAGGTGGCGAATGGGTCGATGCAAATGTTCCGATACTTCCGGTCAACTTCTTAGAGAGTGTGACCGCACAAGCGTGTTTCACGCCTGTTTCCTACCGCTGTGCCTCCACTGCACAAGAGACGACTCGCATGTCGTCGTGGCTTCCACCAGAAAGATAGGCGTTGTCCAGTTCGCAGGCAATGAACTTTTTGTGCTCCGGTTGATCGTTTCGTTCTTTGGTCAAGAACGACTGTTTGTGAAACACAAGTTTCCCGGATCGACCAGTCAATTTCTGCTTCAACGAGTGGTGTTTTGCCCGCGAAAAACGGGGGGGAAGGATTGCGGGATGCCGCGGAAAAAAAGATCTCTTTCACAAAAAGTGAATTTTTGACGATAATAGAGATATGGACTCGTCGGGCCGCGCCCGACCAGGTTCGGCCCATGCGCGTTCACTGATGCCAGATGCACCCATTCATGCGGGTCAGGCTCGGTTGACTTTCGCAGCTGGCATCGTGGCTCGCTGTGCAAAATCAACTCGACTTACCTGCACCACTCGTGGCTAACACCACGAGGCTCGGAAAGAGTCCGAGGAAAGTTGAGGGTTCAGGGATGAAGTGGCGATTGCTGCTAGCCGTTATACTCGGCCTGTCCGTTTCTCACGTGGCGACTTTTGCTCAAAGGCCGCCCGATGCTGAGCGTCTTTCCACGAGCCGAGCGTCGCCAGAGCTGGACGCGTTCTTTTCTTCCAGCGGTGTGGTCCGCTTTCAGTTGATTCAGGGACGCCTCGGGCTCAACCCCCTGTTGCACCGCAAAGGGGCACAACAGCGACAAACCGACGATGCTTTCGAAAGTATCACTGTGACCGCTGATCGCGGAATTCCATCACTGCACTACGTTTTGAAGCAGTCGATGACGCGGTCATCTCTTTCACTTTCTAGCTTATCCAAGAATCCGGCGCACCACATCACGCTTAGCGTTGATGATGCAACCGAAGTGAAGATTGAATCCGAGTTCACGCACACCGCTGAACGAAGCGTGTTGCAGCAGCCCGAATTTGGAACGATTCAGTGGCAGGTGACGCGTGGCGATCTGCAGGAAAGCTACACCGGAACGACTCTGTTCCATGTTCGTCTGCAAAATCCCAGTGTGTTTGATCTGCATTACGCCGACTTGACCTCGCGTGTGTTGCGTGGGAAATCGATTGGCGAGCTGTCGGACCAGATTCAAGCTGCCATCCTGTCTGGCCGTACAAACCTTCCCGAAGTGACGTTGGATCAGGTCGCCAAGTGTGTTGAGCAATTGCGTTCGCCACGTCATGGCGTGCGAATGTCGGCTCAGCAGCAGTTGTTGAATTGGGGGACACCCATTATTCCAATGTTGCAGCAGATGTTTGCCACCGATCTCGATTTTGAGCAAAGGGTGCGAATGATCAAAACCATTCAGTTGTTGCGTCCGAGGGTGGAAGATACGCCTCGTTCGTTGGCAATGTTGGTGGTCAATGATCGCGAGTTTTGGTCGTTAACCCAAAGTCGCTTGAACCAATACGAATGGATCGCGGTGAACCAGCATCTACAGCAAGTCGGATTGTCCGAGTTGCAGCAGGAGGGATCGTCATTCATTCAGGTCGCAAGCCAACCACGCTGATTGGGGTGTGTTTGATCGCCCGCGATGCGAAGCGAATAACGGGCGTAGCGGAATTCGTCAAGACTTTCGTTTTCTGGGATGACCGAAACTCTTGACGAGTTCTGCTACCTCCGTAATGAAATCGCACGTCCCTGAACGATTTTGCATGGGGTATCTTTAGCAAGATCCAATGCGGGGGTCAGTGATTGACTTGACGCGATAATCGAGTTCCCGAACGCGAGTTCATTTCGAAAGCGGCTTGCCTATTCCAAGCGGTTTCGTTTAGCGAGTCGCAAATCGCCGTTGGTGATTTCTTCGCCGCTCATCAACGCGTGCAGTTTCATTTCTACCGTGCGTTCGCCTCCCTCTTCGAGTCCCGGAGGGCTGCCCCAGAATAGTCGCCGGTTATCAGTGGTCGTGATTTCCAGCTGCGGGACATTGTTTTGTCGGACGTCGCCGTGCACACCGATCGCGCGCACCTTGGCTTGTTCACGAACCGGTGACAAGATGCCCGCCAAGCCCGCTGCCGCTTCGACCCGGCTGTCGCCAAAAATACCGCCGACCACTCCCGTCGGATAGACACTGGGAACTTCGATATGGATGTAGTCGAATATCTCTGATGAAGCAAACTCTAACATGGGCAGAACAACGCCAGAACTATCGACGGGAACAAAGAAATGGTTGCGTGAATCGCTTTGGTCGGGTTTGACGATAAGCACCATGGCTACTGGGCGGCGGTAGTCAAGGTGAACGTCGACTTTGCCGCCCGGCAATTTGCGGACACTGATCACGCGATTGACCCACGGGTGAGTGGAAAAAGCCGACGCAATTTTTGCAGTGGCTTGTACATCCAAAAGCGAAAGTTGATCGAGCGCCGTGTCGCGAAAAACCGTGCTGGTAATATCAGTACGGACGTAGGTCGGAGGATCAGTGATGTCGATGTTTTCGAGCTGGACGCCATAGAATTGGGTGGCGACATGCTCGGCGCCCCAGCGATCCCAGGCGACGTAGCCGCCCACAATCAGCAAGACCGGCCAGATAAAGGAGAGCGACGCGGGAGCCACAATCAGCCGCCGGATCATATCGCGAATCGGGCGGGGGCGGTCTTCGCGATTCGATTTCATCGCCACCGTACTTGCCTCTTACAATCCATTGTTGATTCGTTGCGAAATGCATCTCACTCGGTCGTAGCCAAAGCTTTGTCCAACAACTGAGTGATAAATCCCACTGTGACGCGGTGGGTTAACCCACATCTCTACCAAATCTGCAGATTCAATTGCAAGTCGATCCCGGTTTGTAGCAACACTTGTTCACGTACTCGTTCGATCAAACGCAAGCATTGTTCACTGGTGGCGCCGGTGTGGGCGATCAGGTATTGCGGGTGGTTCGCATCGAGTGAAACGTCCCCCTCGCGGACTCCTGCGAGACCACAGTTTTGAATCAGCGTGTTTGCTGGCATTCCATCAGGATCGACAAACGGCGTCGCAATACGTCGCTGTTCGCTCGGACGGTCTGCATTTCGGCTGATCCACAGCTTCTGCATCCGTTTGGTCAGTGCCGAAACATCGCGTGGCTCGAGGGCAAAGGTGACTTTCAGCACCCCGAGCCCGTTCAGAGCTGTTTTGCGGTGCGAGAAGCCCGCTTCGTGTTGATTCAATTCTCGCGTCGAGCCATCACTTTCGATCACGGTGATGCTTTCGACGACCGATCCAATGTCACGGCCTCCGTTGGACACATTTCCAACGACCGCTCCACCCACCGAACCGGGGATTCCGACGAGATGCTCGAGTCCACCCAGCCCAGCCCCCACCGACTTGATGACCGCATGGGACAGTTTTGCCCCGGCGCCGGCGATCAGCCGGTTGTCTTGGATTTCCAATTCGCTTGTGGCAGCTGCGGCGAGCGAAATGACGAGGCCATCAAAGCCTGATTCGCGTACCAGGACGTTGCTGCCGCCGCCCAGGATGCGGATTGCCAGACCGGCCTGCGTTGCCTCGCGGTAAACGCGTTGCAGTTCGGCTTCGTCGACTGGTTCAGCGAAAAAACGCGCGGGGCCACCGATTCCAAGCCAAACCTACCGCTTCGAGAACCAACTCACTAGATAATACCGGCCCCTCGTTCCGAAACACCGAGCAATTTACCCCGTTCTGATG
>CAXBHV010000419.1:0-6208 GCA_963974855.1 uncultured Rhodopirellula sp.
GCTCGCGCGTGACCGGCCGGGTCCTACGCATTACCCGGTGTCTTACGGTCCGCGGCTCACAACTGCGAGTTGGATTTCGATTAAATCAACAGCCCGTATGCGAGTTTCGCTACCGTTAGTTTCGCCACCGCTAAATTCCATTCAGCCGCTTGAGGCTAAACAAACCCACGATGATACGATTCACCCTGCTGCTGATTGCATCCTGGATTGTGATGACGACGACACACGAAGTCGGCCATCTGATCGGAGGCTGGCTAGGAGGTGGGACGCTGCAACATGCCGAACTGAGACCATGGCATTTGCCACACAGTCTCTTCGCCCCCGACCCGCATCCGCTACTCACCCTTTGGTCAGGCCCCTTGGTCGGGGCGGTGGCTCCGTTGCTGATTGCGATTGCAGTCCGCAAGCCAGCCGTCTGGTTTATCGCGAACTTTTGCGTATTGGCCAACGGCGTCTATTTAGCGGTAGCGTGGTTCACAGGAGACCCATTTCTGGATACCCCTCGGCTGCTTGCCGCCGGAGCATCACCGCTGTCGATTGCGATCTATTGTGCGTTGACTTTGGGTTGGGGGTACCCCGCATTTCGTGCTGACTGCGTTGCAATTTTTCGTCCGAAGCCGGTCGAACCTTGCGAACAAAACGTTGCTGATTGAATCTGTTTGCGAATCGTTGTCTGCAATGCATCAGGGCTCATTTTCGCGGCGTGATGAGCTACAATAGCCAGCATGCAACTTCCACAACAAAAATCACAACTTCGCACGTCAACTGAGTACCAACCCCGCTTGGCCAAGGTGGGTGAGTTGATCTTATTGCTGCTGATAATGATGCCGCAGGCCTTGGCAGTCGCCGACGATTCGAAGGGTGCCCTACCGATCCCCGAAAACCCAAGTTTTGCTCGCGACATTCAGCCGATTTTTGCAAAATCATGTACTGGTTGCCACGGCGGCGTCAAGCAGGCCGGCGACATCTCGTTCGTCTACGCCGACTCGATTTTGCCGCCTGACGGTTGGGTGGTTGAACCGGGAGATCCAGACGAATCGGTTTTGTTTCAACGCATCATCTCGGACGATCCTGATGACCGAATGCCGCCGCCGGACGAACATCCCGATGGTTTAAGCGAGCGAGAAATTGAGCTGATTCGCCGCTGGATCAAAAAGGGCGCCAAGTGGGAAGACCATTGGTCGCGGATGCCGCTGGTGGCCCCCGCGATTCCTGAAAGCGACCAATCGATCGCATGGGCTAACAAGCCGCTGGATCACTTTATTTACAGTTCACTGCGGCAGCACGATTTGTCACCTACTCGTGAAGCCGAACCAGAACAATGGTTGCGTCGTGTATCGTTCGATTTAACCGGGCTGCCGCCGACCCGTGAAGAGCTTGATGCGTTCGCCAATCAATTGTCAAAGTCGCAGGACGAAATGGACCGTGAACTCGTTTACGAGCAAGAAGTCGAGCGATTGTTGGCCTCGCCTCATTTTGGCGAACGCTGGGCTTCGATGTGGATGGACTTGGCTCGCTATGCTGATTCGAAAGGGTTCGAAAAAGACCCGCATCGCGAAATGTGGCCATACCGGAATTGGCTGATTGAAGCGTTCAACCGAGATATGCCATATGACGAATTCACGATCAAACAGCTCGCAGGCGATCTGCTGCCCGATCCGTCCTTTGACGACCTCGTGGCCACTGCGTTTCACCGCAATACACAAACCAACACCGAAGGCGGGAGCGATGACGAAGAGTTCCGCATTGCCGCGGTGATTGATCGCCTCAGCACCACTTGGACGACTTGGCAAGCGACCACGTTCGGATGCGTCCAGTGCCATGCTCACCCCTACGAACCTTACCAGCACGACGAGTTCTATGCCGGGTTGTCGCTATTCAACAACAGCGAGGATGCGGATTTGGATCACGAAAAACCAGCGATCCCTTATCTCAGTGACAAGCAATTGCGTGTTGATTTCGTGCGGACCGAGCATGAGCTGAATGAGGCCGAGAAGGCTCTCGATTCACTCGGGCACTTGGTGGTCGGACAATCCCAGTGGGAATTGCTGGCGATCAATGAACTCGAATCGACCACGGGCACGATCGGAAAGGTCGGCGATGAAGTCCGCGTGATCGGCGGAACGGTTGCGGTGGGCAGCACTTACAAGTTGTCGAGCGATGTTTCGTCGATCACGGCGCTGCGTTTCACGATCCGGCCGGAATCCGATGATCCGGCCAAGTGGCCCGAACAAGGCAGCGTGCTTTCCCATCTGGAAGTCGCCGTCATAGGGAAAGATGGCAAATCCACGCCGGTGAAACTTGATGCGATCATTCCCGACTATCGCGCGGGTGCGAATCCGGCTGAGAAAATGTTGCAAAAAGGATCTGAAGGATTTGGGGGCTACCCGAAAATCTTCGAACCCCGCTGGGTTGTCGTTACTCTCGCCAAACCATTGCAGCTTGGCGAATCCGAAACGCTCGAATTAAAGTTGCATCAAAGTGCGTCGGTCACGGGCGGACTTTCTAACCACTTGCGTCGATTCAAGATCGAGTACTCCGAAACCCCATCGCTTAGCGAACTTGGCAAGGACGAGGCATACGCGAAACAGCGAGAAACGGTGGATTCGCTTCGTCGAGAAATGGGCAAGTTCAAAGGGCCGTCGCTGCCGATCATGCAAGACCGCGTTCCCGATGCCGCACGCGAAACGCGTTTGTTCTTGCGAGGCAACTGGCTTGACCGTGGCGAGGTGGTCGCGCCCAAAATCCCCGATGTCTTTCAAATCGCTGTGGATGGCAAGCCGATTCAGGTGACCAACCGACTGGAGTTCGCTCAGTGGTTGGTTTCTCGCGATAACCCGATGGCGTCTCGCGTTTGGGTGAATCGGATTTGGAACGAGTTGTTCGGGATCGGGATCGTGGAGACGCTCGAAGATTTTGGCGTCAGTGGTGAGCCCCCCTCGAACCTCGAGCTGTTGAATTTTCTTGCCTCACAAATGCAAAGCGATCTCGGGTGGAGCCTAAAATCGCTGTTGCGAGAATTGGTGCTTTCATCAACCTATCGACAAGACAACCGAGTCGATGCGGAACGCAAAGAGAAAGATCCGCGCAACCGGTTGCTCGCTCGTGGCCCACGCACTCGCTTGACCGCCGAGATGGTACGGGACCAATCGCTCGTCGCATCCGGAAAATTGGCGACCCAAATTGGAGGGCCGAGCGTGATGCCTCCGCAGCCGGACGGAGTTTGGCAGCAAGTATATTCGGGTGCAGCGTGGAAAGCCGCCGAGGGAGAGGATCGCTTCCGGCGTGGTGTCTATACGTATTGGAAACGGACCAGTCCCTATCCTGGGTTTATCATGTTCGATACGCCGAACCGTGATATCTGTAGTCCGCGGCGAATCGCAACCAACACACCGCTGCAGGCATTGGTGACCCTAAATAGCGAAGTTTATACCGAGTTGGCACAGTTTATCGCCGACCGCGCGAAAGCGGATACAAGTAGCAAACCATCAGCGACACCACGCGATCTCATACGCGAGATTTATCTGCGTGTGATCAGCCGCGAGCCAAGCAAAGAAGATCTTACGGATTTGATGATGTTGTATGAATCCTTGTTGACGCAACGAGCAACATCGGGTGAGACAGCTGTGGATGAGACCGTAACGGACGAAACAACAGCAAGTGAAACGAAGGCGGAAGATTCAACTGAGGCGAAAAGCATGCCAGCCAAGTTGGACCCGCTAGGCATCGTCGCATTGGCGATTTTGAACTCCGATTTGGCGATCACAAAATAAGTCATGGAACAATGAATTTACATCAAGAGCTTGAATTGCAGCGATTGCACGCCAGCACCCGTCGCCATTTTTTGGGCGGCTGCGGACTTGGTTTAGCCTCGGCCTGGATGGGCGCCCAATCCGCCAGAGCAGCCGATGCGTCGCATGCCAATGGCAAAGCGGGCAAGCCGAGTCTGGAGGGTGGATTGCATTTTCGCCCGCGAGCGAAGCGGGTTATCTATTTGCACATGGCCGGCTCGCCCAGTCAGCTGGATTTGTTTGACTACAAGCCGGAATTGGCAAAGTTTGACGGCATGGATACTCCGGCTTCCTTCTTGGAGGGCAAACGGTTTGCGTTTATCCAAGGCGTTCCAAAAATGCTCGGGCCGCAGTTCCCGTTTGAACAGGTTGGTGAAGCGGGCAACTGGGTGTCCGACCGATTTCCGGAATTCAAAACGGTCTCGGATCAAGTTTGTTTCATCAAGTCGATGTACACGACTCAGTTCAATCACGCGCCCGCACAGTTGTTGATGTTGACGGGAAATCAAACGCTCGGCGCGGGCTCCATGGGGGCTTGGGCTACGTACGGGCTCGGCAGTGAAAACGACAACTTGCCCGGCTTCATCGTGCTTGTTTCAGGCGGGCGGATGCCGTCGGCGGGCAAGAGCGTCTGGGGATCGGGCTATCTGCCGTCGGTGTACCAAGGCGTGCAATGTCGTTCGCAGGGCGATCCGGTGTTGTTCTTGTCCAACACCGATGGCTCGACTCGCCAAGAGCGACGAACGACTCTCGACGCGATCGAGAAACTCAATCGACGTGCTTACGCCGAATATGGCGACGCGGAAACACTGACTCGTATCTCACAATACGAGATGGCATTCCGGATGTAGACTTCGGCGACCGATGCATTTGACTTGAGCCAAGAAGAAAAAAGCGTGCACGAAGCATATGGGGTCGAACCGGGCAAGGAGGCGTTTGCCAACAATTGCTTGCTGGCCCGCCGATTGGCCGAGCGTGGCGTTCGATTCATCCAGCTGTTTCATTGGGGTTGGGATTCGCACGGCGCGGCTGAGAGTGAAGCGATCAACAAAGGGTTTTCGGACCGTTGCCGCGAGACGGACAAGCCAATCGCCGCGTTATTAAAGGATCTGCAGCAGCGTGGGTTGCTCGAAGATACGCTTGTCGTCTGGGGCGGCGAGTTTGGCCGCACGCCGATGCGGGAAAATCGCAACGGCAAAGAAATGAAACTTGTCGGTCGTGATCACAACCCCGGCGCGTTTACGATCTGGATGGCGGGCGGTGGAGTGAAGAGCGGTTTTTCGCTCGGCGAGACCGACGAGATCGGATACGAAGCGGTCGTCGACAAGGTGTCGCCTCACGATCTGCATGCGACACTGTTGCATTTGATGGGCGTCGACCATATGCGACTGACGTATCCGACGCAGGGTGCCAATCAGCGATTGTCCAATCTGACCAAGCCTTCACGCGTGGTCGAAGAAATCATCGCGTAAACAAATGTGGAATTGGCTTCCAGCCTGTCATCGGTGTGTTTTAAGGTAGAGAAAGTCGTCTAGACTTTCGTAGTATTTGCCGAACGGTCCGAAACTCTTGGCGAGTTTCGCTACAGGAGAATTCGATAGGGATGGGCTGCTCGCCAAGCTAGAAGACTATCCTACGTAGACCAGCATCATTGCGATCGCTGCGACGGTTAGCGATCCGCCAACGATGCGGCAAGCCTTCGTAAACGTTTCGGTCGAACCGAGTCGTTGTACTGATTTCGCTGACATCATCGCGATCACGATCATGCCAAGCGATGTTGCCATCAATCCAATCGAGTAAGACGCGACAGTCACCGTGCCCGCCATTTCGATCACGTGAGCATAGCCGTGGAACAGGCCAAACCCGCAGATCACGCTCAATAAAAACGTCGGTGCGGTACGTCGTGAAGCCAATGTCAGTCCCGCGACCAATACCGAACCGATAATCATCGCTTCGGCCATCGGCACGCTCCAACCAAGCGAAGCTGCGGATGCCCCAATCGCTCCCATTGCCAAAAATGCGGCAGGAACGGCCCACATCGCACGTCCCCCGATGCGAACCGCGATCAGAGCAACAGCGATCAGCGTTAACAAATGGTCAATTCCGGTCAACGGATGAGTCAAGCCGTGCGTCAATCCACCCATCGCGTGGTCAGCAATGCCGTGGTCGGCGGGTCCGTGACCTGGATGGGCCAACGCCATGCTGGGGAAATTCATCACGAAAACAGCGGCGGCGAGCAACATCCATCGATTCATATTTCAAATTCCTTGAGCGGGGTGAATATCCATTTGTCGTTGCCGGCAAACGAGTTGCCAGCGTTCGGGCTGCCAGTAAAGGGGCCCGATCAAGGCTAAGTGTACGCCAAACAATGGGGCCGCGTACATTGGGTTTGCACCGTCCCGGCTTGAAAAACTTAC
>CAXBHV010000420.1:0-6203 GCA_963974855.1 uncultured Rhodopirellula sp.
TCGACCAAGTTGCGTGTTGCTCAATCAGAATTCGTGAGGTGTGGATGGTTTTCGGGCATTTTTTAAATTTGTTTCGATGTGGTACGAGAATCGCAATGTCCATCTCTTCGTAACGTAACCCGCTGGTGGATGTCGCCAACGGATTGATCGTATACACACACGCACTTTCAGTTTGATTGGAGACTCCGATGTTAGGTTGGGCAATAACTTTTTTGGTGATCGCGTTGATTGCGGCAGTACTTGGTTTTGGTGGGATCGCGGGTTCAGCTGCGATGATCGCCAAGGTGCTGTTCGTCGTATTCCTTGTGCTGTTCATTATCAGTTTGGTAATGGGACGCCGTGGACCAACGGTCTAAGGCCGAACTTGGCTAGCGGGTGCTCGCAGCGCAAGCTCAGTGACAGCTACATCAGTAGCGGTACTGAGCCTGCGAGCTATTGATTTAATCAAAATGGTGAGCCGTGGCCCGTAGGGCACCGGGGAACGCTCAGGACCCGGCCGCTTACGCGTCACGGCTCACTAAATCAACAGCCCGCATACGGTCCTGTTGCAGCGTGTGAAAACGTGCAGAAAGACCGGGTGGATCCCGCCGCGCCGCAATCGTGTTCGTTGCTCTGCGGGCCAGATCACGACTGGCTCACTTGTTGTTTCAAAACCCATTTTTCAAAAAGGATGTCGTGATGTTTTTTCTTGAACCTCTTCTGACAGACGGTATTGCTCAGTTGTCTTACTTGGTGGGTGACACAAGCACCGGGCACGCAGCGGTAATCGACCCTCGAACCGATGTGGAAGTCTACGAAACGCTCGCTCGCAAACATGGCGTTTCGATCACGCATATTTTTGAAACTCATATTCACGCAGACTTCGTTTCGGGTAGTCGTTCGTTGGCCGAGCGAATCGGTACCGCGAAGATTTGCGTCAGCGGTGTCAGAGCGGACTACAAATTCGAAGGCGAGCCGATTAAAGATGGCCAGGAGTTCGATTTCGGTTCGTTCCGGCTAACCGCGCGGCATACACCAGGGCATACGCCGGAGCATATGTCGTTCGAGCTTCGTGAATCCAAGCATGCCGAGATGCCGTGGGCCGTTTTCAGCGGAGACTCGCTGTTCGTAGGTTCGGCCGGTCGGCCTGACTTGCTGGGCGAAGCCGAGACCGAAGGGTTGGCCAAGGATCTGTACAAAACGCTTTACGACTATTATCTGAAACTCGACGACTACGTCACTATCTATCCAGGACACGGGGCTGGATCAGCGTGTGGAGCCGATATCGGGGACCGGATGCTCAGTACAATCGGTTATGAACGACGTACCAACAAATTCCTGCGTTTCCCTGGCTTCGACGCGTTTCGCACGTTTGTCGTCGATGAAGCTCCGCCGGCACCATGGCATTATCCGATGCTAAAGAAGGTGAACGCAGCCGGTCCTGAGATCATGGACCGTTTGCCCACCATTCCTGCGCTGCCGCCAAGCGAGTTCCGCAAGGTCGCGCGCGAACCGGGAGTCACGATTATCGACACGCGTTCGATGTTGGCGTTCGGCGGAGGCCATGTTCCTGGGGCGATCAACATCGGCGCCCGTCCGGAAATGTCGGCGTGGGTTGGACAGATGTTTGATCTTGATCAGCGATTGTTGCTGGTCGTTGACAACGACGATGATGTGGAATCGGTACAACGTCTGATCGTTCGGACCGGACACTCCGAATTCGCGGGCTATCTGGCCGGTGGCATGAAGGCTTGGGCAGTCTCGGGGTTGCCACTACAAAAGCTCGAGCAGATCAGTGTCGAAGAAGTGCATCAAGATCAGAGCAATGGTTCCCACCTGAGTTTGGTGGATGTTCGATCTCCTGGGGAATGGGAATCAGGCCATCTGCCGGGTGCGGAACACCACTTCATCGGTGACATGCGCGAGCGGATCACGGGACTCGATAAATCGAAGCGTTATGCCACGTATTGCGCAAGCGGCTATCGAGCCAGTATTGCATCGAGTTTGATGCAATCGCGAGGCTTTCAGCAAGTCGCCAATATTCCCGGCAGCTACGGTGCTTGGACCGCAGCGGGTTACGAGGTCGAACACGAAAAAGGATCGCAGTCATGATCGCCGAAATTAGTCTGTTGGCGGCTGATCAGGTGGACGCGTTACAGTACGCCGGGCCTGCTTGGTCGCCCTACCTGGTCGGTGCATTGATCGGCGTTTTGTCGATGTTGACTTTCTATTTTTCCAACAAGCCACTCGGAGCCAGCACGGCATATGCGCGCGTGGCAGGTTTGATCGGTGAGAAAGTCGCACCGGCTCATACGCATTCGCTTGCCTTTTTCAAAAAGAAATCTCCCAAAGTGGGATGGGAAGTGATGTTGGTGTGCGGCGTGGTGCTGGGTGCCTTCGTGGCCGCGTGGACGGGCAATGAATTGACCGGGCGTTTGCTGCCCGCGATGTGGCAAGACCGTTTTGGTGCCGACAGCGGATTGTTGCGGATCGTGGTGGCGCTAGCAGGCGGCATGATGATGGCATTTGGAGCACGAATGGCCGGTGGATGCACCAGCGGACATGGGATCAGCGGCACGCTGCAGTTGGCGGTCGGTTCCTGGGTTTCTGCGATCTGCTTTTTCATCGGTGGGATCATCACCGCCATGTTGCTTTATGCGATTTAGTGACAAGAAGAAATTTATCCAGCGGTCTTAACGACGGAGAATATGATGGCAACCACGGTTCACCAATCGTCGGAATCGAAACTCAAGAACGAAACAGATGCAGCCGGTGCACAGACGCTTGCCCTGGGAATGGGCTTTGGGATCGTATTTGGCTTTTTGCTGCAAAAAGGGGGCGTGGCAAAGTTCAACGTGCTGATCGGTCAATTGTTACTTCAAGACTTTACCGTATTGAAGGTGATGCTGTCCGCAGTGATCGTTGGCATGATTGGAATTCATTTGCTGCACCGCGCCGGAAAAGTCGAGCTGCATATCAAACCGACTCGCTACGCATCGAACATCCTCGGTGGTTTGCTGTTCGGTGCCGGGTTTGGATTGTCAGCCTATTGTCCGGGGACCGGTGCTGCCGCACTCGGGCAAGGTAACTACGATGCGATCGCAATGATGATAGGCATGGTGGGCGGTTCGTATCTGTTTGCGGAGTGCTCGGGATGGATCGGCCGCAAGATTGATCCAATCGGTGATCGTGGAAAGTTGACGCTTCATGATTGGTTGCCGATCAACCGCACGGTCGTGGTCGTCGGCAGCGCCGTCCTATTGTGTGTCGTGTTGGCGATCATCGAAACGATGACGGTCCGGTAAACGCCACGACGGGGTCCCAGGCTCGAAAGCAGTGCGTTTCTAGGCTGGAGCCCGGAATCCAGCGGTTTATAACATTTGTTTATGAGATGAATAATGAGCGATACAAATCCACAAATCAACGAACAACTCAATAAGCTCGCGGCGATTTGCTGCGAGCAACTCGAAGGCATTGAGCCAACATCGGCGATGGACGAAGCGTCGACAAAACCGCTGCTGAAGTCGCTACTGATGAGTGGCTTTACCCGCAAAGAGGGGGCGTCGTTACAAGTCGAGATCGAAAATCGGGTGAAAGATCGTTGTCGTGATACTGCCATGCATCGCGGTGGTGCGCTTTCAAGTATCACCGGCAAACTGCAAAAACAATTCGAGGAGTTGGTACGTTGGGAATCAAAGCAGCCCGGCGAGGACAACAAGGCCAAAGCGGCAAATATCAGTTCGGCAACTGACGCTTGATCGTGACTCTGCACGGGGAGAGGGATCATCGAAACGCCGCAATCGACATTGAACTCCGCAGGCCAAGCGTCTGAGGAAATCGCGATCCTGTTTTACTGGATGAGTGGAGGCGCAGTTGCGATTTGGTTGATCGTGATCGGTGTCGCCGTTTACGCCATCTATCACCCGGGACGGCATCATCCGCGTACTACCAGGCTGTTGGTGATTGGCGGCGGCGCCGTGTTTCCGACCATTGTTCTGACCGGTCTGCTATGTGTCTCGCTGCCGATGTTGCCCGACCTGCAGCGTCCTGCACCGCCCGGCAGTTTGCAGATCCATGTCAGCGGAGTGTTGTGGTGGTGGCGAATCGACTACCTGACCGCCGACGGCGATACAATCGCAACCGCTAACGAAATTCGTTTGCCGGTCGGTCAGCCGGTCGAATTCAAACTGAATAGCGAAGACGTGATCCATTCGTTTTGGATCCCTTCGCTTGGTGGCAAGGTCGATATGATTCCGGGTCGTCAGACGCGGTTACAGCTGTACCCGACTCGGGTCGGCACTTACCGCGGTGCGTGTGCCGAGTTCTGTGGTACCGCGCATGCACAAATGAATTTTGACGTCGTTGTCATGCCTGTCGGTGAATTCAATGATTGGTTGAGCGACCAAGCGGCGGACGCGCAACAGCCCGTCGAACCTGATGCAATCGCAGGTCAGCAACAATTCCTCAAATACGGCTGCAGTGCGTGCCATACGATTCGCGGTACCGCCGCGGAAGGAAAAGTCGGTCCTGACCTGACCCATTTTGGCAGCAGAATCAGTATCGCGGCCGGCGTTTTGAAGAACAATCCTGAGAATCTGGCTCGCTGGATCACGCAGACTCATGATGTCAAACCTGGAGCGGATATGCCGGAATTTGATTCGTTGCCCGATCGCGATGTGAAACAGATCGTTGCCTACCTGGAGCAATTGAAATGAGCCAGGACGATGTCGCCAACGATCAACCAACTTCCGATGACATGCAGCAATCCGATCAGGGTATGTCCGCGCAAGCGAAGCGATTGCTCGCACCATGGCGGACGCCCACAGGGTGGCGTTATTGGTCGGCAGTGAACAATTCCGAAGTCGGATTGTGGTATACCGTCACCGCGTTTGCATTCTTTTTGTTTGGCGGTGTGCTCGCGTTGGTGATGCGAATTCAGTTGGCGCTACCCAACAACGATTGGTTAACACCCGAGCAGTACAACCAGGTCTTCACGATGCACGGCAGCGTGATGATGTTTTTGTTCGCGGTGCCGATTCTCGAAGCGATTTCGATCATGTTGCTGCCGCAGATGTTAGGAGCTCGTGATTTGCCGTTTCCACGCTTGTCGGCGTACGGCTATTGGTGCTTTTTGATTGGGGGTATCTTCGTTTGCGGGTCGCTTTTTTTCGGGGTGGCGCCGCGCGGCGGTTGGTTTATGTACCCGCCAATGACGACCGAGTATCAAACCGATGTGGGAGTCGATATTTGGTTGTTGGGACTTTCGTTTATCGAAGTGGCCTCGATCGCCGCAGCAGTAGAATTGATCGTCGGCGTGCTGAAATGTCGACCGCCGGGAATGCGGTTGAATTTGATCCCACTTTATGCGTGGTACATCCTTGTTGTCGCCGTGATGATTCTGTTTGCGTTCCCGCCGCTGATCGCAGGCGATTTGTTGATGGAGTTAGAACGGACGCTTGATTGGCCGTTCTTTGATACATCCCGCGGCGGCGATCCGCTGTTGTGGCAACATCTGTTTTGGATTTTCGGGCACCCCGAAGTCTATATCGTGTTTTTGCCATCGATCGCATTGGTGGCGATGATCGTGCCGACGTTTGCCCGTGTGCCGATGGCCGGCTATGGATGGATCGTATTGGCGGCGGTGGGAACCGGTTTTTTGAGTTTCGGATTGTGGGTTCACCACATGTTCACGACCGGATTGCCGGGGCTGACGATTGGTATTTTTTCCGCAGCCTCCGAAGCGGTTGCGATCCCCACCGGCATTCAAATCTTCTGTTTTATTGCCACGCTGCTAATTGGCCGGATCACGCGGTCGGTGTCGCTGCTGTTTGTATTGGCGGGGTTGGCGACGTTTATCATCGGCGGGTTAACGGGGGTGATGGTTGCCGTGGCTCCGTTTGATTACCAAGCTCACGACACCTACTTTATTGTCGGACATTTGCATTATGTTTTGGTCGGCGGCACGATCTTTCCGATCATGGCTGGCGTCTATTACTACTATCCGCTTGTCATGGGAAAACAGTTGTCGGAGCGTTACGGGCGTTGGGCGTTTTGGTTGACACTGATTGGATTCAACGTCAGCTTTTTCCCGATGCATTTGACCGGACTGTTGGGAATGCCGCGGCGAGTCTATACGTATCCCGCCGATATGGGATTTGACACCTTGAATCTGATTTCGACCGCCGGCGCATTCGTATTGGCCACAGGATTTGTGGTGTTCCTGT
>CAXBHV010000421.1:0-6187 GCA_963974855.1 uncultured Rhodopirellula sp.
AGGCCTGTGGGGCCCGTCCGACCTCTCCCGTGCTTCGCTCGGGAGAGGTAACTTGATGGCGGTCACCTCTCCCAAACGTAGTTGAGAGTCATGCGTGGGACCCGGCCGGGCATAACGCATTACCCGGTGCCTTACGGCCCACGGCTCACTCTGCGATTTTTTTACTCGATCACAATCGGTCGTGGTGGGAACGAGGGTGAGTGGATTTCGTAAACGCGGCCGTCCTCGCTCTCGACAACATAGACGCCACCGAGCCGAGCATTGAAGCGTGCGTCTTGGGATGGCTTGATTCGCGTCGCTCGGCCTCGTCGCCCTGACGACGTGATCGGGTAGACCATCAATTCCGTTTCGGTCTTGTTGGTGAAACTTAATTCGGTACTCCAGCGTCCTGGATTCGGATTCGAATGAACCGCGGGTGTCATTCGCAGCGGCTTTCTTGGATGTGACTGGACCAATTGCTTGGTTAATTGGTTGACTAGATCAGCGGATGCCGAAGCAACGATGTTTTCACTTTCGATGTCGCTGGATCGATGATCGTAGAGTTCGCGATCGGTCACCTCGCCCGTCTCGAAGTCTCGCCATTCGATAAAGCGATATTCGTTGGTTCGCATCGAATAGCCTATGTACTGACGCCCTTCAAAATTTCGGTAGTACTGGCTCATCGCCGTGTCGTGCACTTTAGTTTGAGGGTCTTTCAAAATGGGTACTAAGCTGTGGCCATCGACAAAGTCGGGAGTTTCGATTCCGGCGAGTTCGCAGAGCGTTGGAAACAGGTCCAGCAACTCAGCCAATTGATCGGTTGTCTGCCCTGCGGTCTTCATCCCCGGTGCAGCGATCAGCAGCGGGACGCGTGCGTCGATTTCGTAGTTGGTCATCTTTCCCCAGCCACGGTTCTCGCCGAACTTCCACCCATGGTCGCTCCACAAGACCACAATCGTGTTCTCGGCGAGGCCTTCCTCCTCGAGTGCATCGAGCAGCCGACCGATTTGTGCATCCACGTAGCTGACGCAGGCGTAATAGGCATGAACCAGATGACGTCGCTTCTCAAGCGGCAGTTCTCGGTCGTCCCACGGTCTGGGCATGTCGATTAGATCAACATAGTGTGACAATTCGCTGTTGTTGCTTGGCGCGTAGCCCGGCGTGTTCGGGATCACATATTGATCCTCCAGCACTGGCAATTTGGCTGGATCGTGCATCTCCCAATACTTTTTCGGTGCGACCCAGGCCAAGTGGGGCCGGATGTATCCCATCGCCAGAAAGAACGGTTCGGATTGCTGGCCCAGTCGACGCAAGTCTTCGATCGCCATCTCGGTCCGAGCACCGTCCAGGACTTCGGTGTCGTCCAAATCGGGCGCCGCCGTGCTTGGGTTTCGCAGGTTGTTCTTTCGCCAATCCCTAGCAGGCAATTCTTTCATCGCCGCTTGCACTTGCTCGCGAGTGCCGTCGGGATACGGGTTCGGAAGCGATCGCAGAGTGCGAATGGGCTCGCTCCATGATTGTGGATCGGGCGTGGGATTGTGATAAATCTTTCCGTGGCTGACGGCGGTGTAACCGAATTTGCGGAACCACTGAGGCATCGTGACCGCGTCGGGCTTGGCCTCGCGAAAGTGAATCGGCAACGTCCACACGCCCAAGTTGTCGGGACGCAGGCCAGTCATCAAACTGGCTCGCGACGGATTGCACACCGCAACTTGGCAGTAGGCACGATCGAACTGCATCCCTCGTGCTGCCAAGCGGTCCATGTTCGGCGTGATCGCGACGGGGTCGCCGTAACATCCCATCGACGGCCGCAAATCGTCGACCGCGATGAACAAGATGTTGGGACGTGTTTGGGATGCCGTCTCGGTGGATGATTCAGGTACCGCTTGGATCGCCACCAGCGTCTTGGTCGTGCGAACGTAGAAAATTCCTTCGGAGATCGCAGGCGTGGCGAAACAAGGGTGCTCCATTTCATTTTCGGCCAGAATTTTGAACTCGGGACCTGCCTGGACCACATATATCTTGCCGTCCTCCGAAGGACAGTAGATTTTGTCGTCGGCGGCGATTAGCGACGCCGTGATCGAAGCACCGCTGCCAAGCCGTTCTTCGTAGATCTTTTCGCCGGTCTCGGCGTGAAAACAGCGAAGGACGCCATTGGTATTGCCCAGATACAGATAGTCGCCCCACACCACCGGCGTCGACATGTAGCAGCCGCCTCGGTCGACCTTCCAAACCACGCTCTGCTCGGCGGCCGATTCGGATTCTGTCAAATTTCCTTTGGCGTCCGTTGCAATCGCATAGATCGGTGACGGACCTCCATGGGCATTGGTGATATAAATGCGATCGTCGTGAACAAACGGCGTCGGAATCGGATTGTCACCGCCTCCTTCGATCCGCCACACCTCATCGCCGGTTTCCAGGTCGTAGGAAACAATCCACGGCCAACCATTGACAACGACTTGCGTGACGTCATCGCTGTGGTGAATCAGCGCCGTGCCCCAGCTTCGCTCGCAGTCTTCCAGACGCGGCTTTCGCCAAATCTCTTCCCCGTCGGACAGTCCCAGCGTCACCACGTAAGGATCCGTGGGGTCATCGCAGACCAAGACGATGCGGTCGCCGTGAATCGCCGGCGAGCTGGCGTAGCCCCAACCGATTCCGTACTTGCTGACGTTGATGACTCCCAAGTCACGTTGCCACAGCAGGTTGCCGTCGTGGTCGTAACAATACAGACCTTCGGAACCAAAGAAGGCGACAACATGATCGGCATCCGCAGCGATCGTCGTGTTGGCATGAGTCGCCTTGGCATGGCGAGTCGCCTTGGGTTCCCCTTTGCGAGCCGCACTGCGCCAAAGTTCCTTGCCCGTTGCTTTGTCGTAACACAGCACCCACCACGTTTGCTCGCCGTTGTCGTCGGCTGCGTCGGTATTGCCATTGCGGCCGACGTTCAGCGGTGCATCGCCACTGGCTGGAACCGCAGTGGCAAGAAATATCTTGTCGCCGATGATCGTGGGACTGGCGTGACCGAGTCCGGGGACATCGGTTTTCCAGAGGATCGCTGTGTCGTTTTCGTTCGTCGCATCCCACGATTCCGCGGTCACTTGATCGGTGGCGATTCCTTGCCCGCCCGGACCTCGGAAGCCTGGCCAATCGCTCGTGACTTCGGCCGAGGCGGATGTGAACAGGCATGCAGACAACAGAAATGCTGCCACGAGAGTGGTCATTTTGCTCATTGATTCTTTTTTATTCGATTGAGGAACACTCGATTCAAACCATCGGAGTTGGCGACCGCAACATCGGCGAATCCGTCTCCGTCGAAGTCGCCGGTACACAGTCCGTACGTTGCCGTGTCGGCAGTTCCGAACCGTGTTTCAGCGAACGTCGTCCCTGAGTTCGCATTGAAATAAACCGCATGGGGCTGTCCGACGTTACCGACGACAATATCCGGCAGACCATCGTTATTGAAATCAGCCACCGCGACGCAGTACGTTTTTCCGTCATCTCGGCCGATGGAGGTTTGTGTGAGCACGCCGCCGTTGCCGTCACCGAAGAAGACCGAATTCGCTGCGTCGACGTTGCCGATGACCCAGTCGATGTGACCATCGGCGTTGAAGTCGGCCGTCGCGATGGCTCGGCTAGAAAGATCTTTTGGACCGAAGGGCTTGGGTTTGCGAAAGCCGCCCGAGCCATCGGCGATCAAGATCGTGTTGGGTTGCCCATCGCGGTTGGCGAGCAATAAGTCGAGACGACCATCCTCGTTGATGTCCGCGACCGCGACATCAATCGTCGAATCGTTCGAGCTGCCAAATTCGAAAGAGACAGGAAAGTTCGCGGAACCGTCGTTCAGATGGATACGGTTCGGTCGACCGCGACATGTGACAAGAATATCGATGTCGCCATCGCCGTCGATATCGGCGACCGCAAGACTACGGACGCTCGAGGGGCTACCGAATTCAGATCCCGCCCTGAACACTCCGTTGCCATCGTTCAGCATGATCATGCACGGTGCGTTGTCGTTGCCGACCGCGATGTCGACATCGCCGTCCCCGTCAAAGTCGGCTGGCTCGCAAGCGTAGCTGGTTGATCGATCGTCCCCTAGAGGCCGCATGACATTGAATCGACTGCGGCCTTGGTTGATGAACACAAAATTCTGCTGCGGCCAATGACGCCCATTGGCAACGATCAAGTCGATGTCGCCATCGCCGTCGACGTCCGCGTTTCGCACCGAGGCGGAACGGTTCGTCTCGGTCCCCAGAGTCAGCCGATCGCTTGAGACGAAGATTCTTTCATCTGCGCTGCACAAACCATGAGTCATTCCATCAGACATCACCATGATCAGCAACAGGATGGCGGGGATGGGGTGCTTCATTACGGTTCAAAACTTGGGTGGTGATCGTCGCTGATCGCTCCGCGATCAAAGCGTCATTCGTTGCTTGCGGGTTGCGGACGATTGCGGCCTTGTTGACCACGCGGTCCTGCGGATCCACCGGCACCTGGTCGTCCACTGCCAGCCCGTCGACTCATGCCCGGTCGTCCACTGCCTGGCCGTCCGCCTGCCCCGCCAGGTGCTCCTTGGCCTCGATTGAAACTGAACGTGCGTGAATTTTTGTCTTCGGCCGTGAAGGCAATCGTGTATTCGTGAGTCATGGCTTCACACATGCCCGGTGAACACGCATAGTAGTGCAAGGACAGCTTAATATCATCAAGCGTTTTGTCATCCTCAATATTAACCCAAAACTGTCGCGGCTGGGTGTCGCTGTCGCCCGGCCCCTTATTCGCCACCGCGGTCGCCGGATCGGCCTTAACCCCGTCGGGCAATTCAAGCACGTACTTCATTCCTGGCGTCAAGTTGTTCCAATGAGCATCATGGATTGGGTCGGGATAGAAACCAAGGAACAATCGACCTTTTCCCGTTTCCAACAGTTGCGGCTCGGCTTCGGCACGAAGTTTGACGTAGTACGTCTCTTCCGGCTTGGTCGGTGTGATCGCCAAGATCACCAAACCGTCGGGCCGTTGGACTAGTAAATCATTGCTGACGTTGGTGGGTTGAAAGCGAGCCAATTGCGGCAGGTTGAGATCACGAACCGAGGTGGGGGTCTCGACGGGTCCCACCAGTTTTGTCAGCGCTTGTCGCAGACCATCGCCGTTCATCCGGTCGGCCGCGTAGACGATTTCCGAATCGGGCGAGATGACGAACACGGAGTTGGAATTTGTCTTCATCGCAACACGAAATGAATCATCGATCGTGTCGGCGATCCAAGGAACCTGTGTACCGAGTTTCTTCTTGGCTTCGGCGAGTTGCAGGAAACGCTCGCTCATATTTTGAGCTTGGACGTAGCCTTCACGCTCGGGGTGGCGAAGGCTTTGGAAGACGTAATAGAACTGAACGTCTTTGTCCGCGTAGTCCTTCGCGGTGGCTTCGAGTTCGGCATACGCCCGCAAGAACTCGGGACATGTCAAACATCTCGTCTTCAGCACCGTGTACTTACCCTTGACCAGGTCGCGGACTTTGATCGGTTTGCCGTCGGCGGTGAAGGCATCGGTATCTGGCAGTTGACCTTCGCTGAGCACAATCGGCTGTCGCGACCGCCCCTGACCAGCATTTCCCTGGCCGCTAGCCCCCTGGTTTCTAGCCCCTTGGTTTCTGGGCTGTTGAGCGAGCGTCAATGCACCACCACAGTGGCAAACCATTAAAAACGTAGCTGTGAGCAGCAAAAAACGATTCATCATCGGATCCAGAGAGACGGCGAGAACGGGTAAGTGTGATCTAAAACCCGGCAAACCAACATTATCTACCGACAAAGTAAAAAATTAGAAACGTTTGTGCCGGCTGTCGCGTTCGAACTCAGAGCAAGCGATACTCGCGGAGAGTTTCGGTCCACGACGTCTCAACCCGAAGCGTCAGCGAGGGACTCTCGATATTGACGCGGTCCTTCGCTTACGCTTTTTGAAGTTGCGATATTTGCTGTCGCGGAGCGACAAATTTCGATAGCCTCGGACTTTAGTCCGAGGGATTTTCGCCAATATCAATCGAGTCCCAGCGGGACGTTTTGTGACTTGATCGTTCGCCACAGAACGTCGCTCCGCGACTTGGTGCCAATTTCAGAACCGAAACCTTGGACTAAAGTCCAAGGCTATCCCATGACGTGACAACCGATGTTGTAAAAAGCCCCGGTTATTATCGGGGCCTTGGACAAAAGGGTTTGGGGGT
>CAXBHV010000422.1:0-6179 GCA_963974855.1 uncultured Rhodopirellula sp.
ATCTTCAAGATCTAGGACCTGCGAAAGGAATCTATAGCGACTTGCTTCTGCACGACATGGGATACGAATCATCAGACCTGAATCATGCGGAGCCCGCAATTGCTCGTGTCATTCCATTATCGCGTTATGAATCAGCAATCGCGAGACCGTCTCCAGCGTCCGTGGCGGTCACCTACTATGGGGCCGCTAACCTAATCGACAACTCGTCACAAACCAACAATGAGTTCCTGTTCCAGGCACCTTACCGCCCTTCAGAACCGATAAAAATTGTGGATGTGTCATCGCGAGAACGCATTATTGAATTGGAATCCGACGGTGAGGAAACTTCGTCGGGGCAGAGCGAAACAAGGAAGGTCCTCGTGAAAGAAGTCAAATACGTCCGACAGATATTGGAGCCGACGAATTTCAACCAGGAATGGAGAACGCCGCCGCTGTGGGGCGTGCGTGACTCGGCCCCCTACATGCATGACGGACGTGCTGAAACGCTACTGGAAGCCATTGCGGTGCACGAAGGAGAAGCCTCCGCGACACGAGATCGTTTCCTGAAACTACCGCTCACCGATCGCCGAGCCATCCTGGCGTTCCTTGAAACCCTCGCCGCCCCCAGCAACGTTCCGCAGCCCGCGATGTAGAATGACATATCCGCAGTAGAGAACCAAAAAGCATTGCAATGCGATCGTTTAGAAGGCTTATTTTCTCGTCACTATTAGCAGGACCTCGAATGATGAAACGCTTGAACCGAAACGGGATCACGATGCTGTCGGGCATCCTCGCGATGGCCACGGTGGGCTTGCTCCGTTGCCAGGCTGTCCAGCCCAATTCGGTCGCTGAAGGCCGTGTTCTGTTCGAGCAAGATTGGTCGCCACGAAACCCGATCACAGGCAACGATGGACTTGGGCCACTCTTTAACAGTACCTCCTGTGTGCGATGCCATTTCCAAGGGGGCGTGGGTGGCGCGGGCGACGCATCGGTCAACGCGTTAACGCTCGGAATCGAGCAAATCCACGCGGAAAACAAGAATCTCAGCAACCTAGAACTGCTTGACATCGTTCGATCGGTGCATCCAGGGTTTATTCAAAGCGATGGCACGATCAACAATACTCTCCCCCTTCCGCACCAGGGCGGTTCAGATGCCTACGCGCTCAAACGTAAAGTACTGTTATCACAATTCCCGGTTGAATTCAGCCAGGCGGGCGGTCCTGTGAATGCCACAGAGGTTCGATATGTCTCGGCGACTCCGATTACGATGAATTGGCAAGATGACGACTCAAAAATAACCCTCGACGCTAGATTGTTCCAGCGAAACACAACGGCGTTGTTCGGCGCCGGCTTGATCGATCAGGTCAGCAATCGCGATCTGGCAATTCAGGCCAAAATACAGGAACGACACCCGGAAATAAGTGGGCGACCTTCGACGTTCAGCGATGGACGATTTGGCAAGTTCGGTTGGAGAGCCAACGTGGCGTCCCTCGCTGAATTCATCGACATGGCATGCGCCAATGAAGTCGGACTGAAAACAAGACGTCAATCGCAACCAAGCGATCCGATGACCCCTGGCTACAGCAATCCTGGAATCGATGTTTCCGACCAACAGATCGTCGCGATGCGTGACTTCATTGCAGCACTTCCGGCCCCAACACGTATGCCGCCGAAAAATCTGCGGCATGCCCAAAAAATTCGGCAAGGTGAGCAGCTTTTTGCTTCGGTCGGGTGCATCAACTGTCATCTTCAAGATCTTGGTCCTGCAAAAGGAATCTATAGCGACTTGCTTTTGCATGACATGGGATACGAATCGTTGGACCCAAATCATGCGGAGCCCAAAATTGCTCGTGCCATCCCTCTGTCTCGTTATGAAACGCTGGTAACGAGACCACCGCGTTTCGGGGAGCCTGGATACTACGGCGGATCTACTTCTATCACAAACGGGATGATGGCGCCCGCACTTGGGATGTCGACAAGAAAACAATTCCTGTTTGTGGCTCCGTACCAGCCAACGGAATCATCGAAAATTGTCGATGTGTCATCCAAAGAAACTTACATTGATTTGGAAATCCGTGGTGAGGAAACGTTGTCGGGTAAGGACGAAACGAGAAACGTGCTTGTTAAAGAAATCAAATACGTTCGACTTCTCTTTGAGCCGACAAATTTCAACCAGGAATGGAGAACGCCGCCGTTGTGGGGTGTGCGTGACTCGGCACCCTACATGCATGACGGACGCGCTGAAACGCTATTGGAAGCCATTGCGGTACACGAAGGAGAAGCCTCCGCGACTCGAGATCGTTTCCTGAAATTACCGCTCCCTGATCGCCGAGCCATTCTGACGTTCCTTGAAACCCTCGCTGCCCCCAGCAACGTTCCGCAGCCCGCGATGTAAATTGGAGGCTTCGTCGTGGTCAAACAAAAGGTATTGGGATGCGATCGTTCATAACGCTTCTAGTCATGTCACTATTGGCAATCGCGATTTTCCGACTTTCGTATCCACCGATGCCGGAGGAACTGCAGCTTGCCAAAAGCACGCGACGTATTGATCTAGCTCCCTTACCGCCTGCTCGGAACGAAATTGAGATGCCGATTGCGGAATCGACATCAGAGCCCGAAACATCAGAGCCTGAACAGGAGTTATCCCCTTACGACTTGCATCTGCAAAACGACGATGCCTTCCGCCGGGCTCCGGGCAACGGTCGTCATCGCGGAGGTACACACGTGCTGACGGGTGATGGAGCTGTTCGTTTTATAACCGACAGCATCGCTCAAATGTCTCCAAACGATGAGGCGGCCTCGCCCGAAAACAGGCCCTATGGATTGTGGGGGGCCCTGGGAACGCGTTTCTCCAATGAAAAGCGAGGTGATGACGAAGCCGCCAGCTCGGTCCTCAGTGAGGATTTGCCTCTCACGCTGTCGATGAATGCTGCTCTCCGCCGAACAAAAATTGCAGTGGCCGATCGAGAGCTTCAACAGATTTCCTCGCAGCAAATCGCCACCCAGTCCGCTGAAACTTGGATGCTTGATTTCATTGAACTTGTCAGTCTAGATCGTTTCGACAAACCCGTCGCCTATGTTGAAAAAGAACTGCCGTCGATGGACACGATCGCATCAGGCGATCTAAGAACACGTCCACTCGATGATTTTGAAATCAACGCGATTGAAAAATTGCGTGAGGGTGCAAAGTTGCTAACTGAGCGACGAGGCCCTGAATTGCGGATGGTGGGCGCGATCTTGGCTACGAACGACTGTTTGGCCTGCCACACCGGGAATGCAGGCGACATATTGGGTGCGTTCACCTATCGATTCACTGCTGCGGTCGACACTCCGTAGTGCAAAAGGCTGGCGGACAGCTAAAAATCGGCTGTTTTTCGCGATCTAACCCGGCAACCGCTGCGTAGCTACTCGTGCAGTGGATTTTCCGTTTGTTTTTGAGCCATTTTTGAGTCTCTGATGATTGATCGCGTCTTGTTTTTCAGCCTCTCGGCCATCGGATTGATGCTGGGACTTTCGCTGCCGGCCCCCTATGCGACAAGGTCGTTCGCCCAGGACACCTCCCCCGCGGAAACCACCGCGGATGATTCACACGCAGAGGAGCCCCATTCCCATCACGACGAATCGCCATCGCTCAAAGACTCATCGCCAAAAGGCCCGACGCGAGAACCCGCGAATTTGCTCGGCAAAGGGGCGGATGGAAAGCCGTTCGAATTGAACGAAGAAGGCAAACAAGCCAAGGCCAAATACGTCCAGACAAAAGAGAAGCTTGTGGACGTGCTGATCGAGATGCGAACGGTTCACACGTTGTACATGAACGGCGAGGACCAAACGCCTGAGGCACTACAGCGTTACCGCGAACTGCGTGCAACGAGCTACAGTCTGTTTAACGAAGTCTTCGACGCTGCGTACGAGTATTTGTTGTTGGCGCCCGATCAAGAAGCCGCCCAATACCTGCTAACGATGCTTGAACACCGCTTCAAAAACTCAAATTACTCGTTGTCAACGATGCAGGCCAGCGCGTTGCTGATTGACTTGGGGTTCAACCAAGTCTTTTTGTTTCAGAGTGCAGCCCGGTCTTCGGTTTGCGTAGGAGAATTCGAAACCGCTGAAAAAATCTACAAGTTTTTGAAGCCTGAGGACTACGGTGACTTGGACAAACGTTTCATCTACCAAATGGATGAATTGAAGCAGCAGTGGGCGGACGAAAAAAAACGCCGCGAGCAAGATGCTGAAAAGGAACTGCCGCGAGTTAAACTGAAAACGACTCACGGTGAGATCGTCATTGAATTGTTCTTAGACCAAGCACCATCGACGGTGGCCAACTTTATCAAATTGGTTGACCAGGGCTATTACGACGGCCTTGATTTCTATCAAGTGATGGACGATTTATTGGCGCTCACGGGTGACGAATCTGGTACCGGTTCGGGCAATACCGGAAAATTCCTGATCGACGAGCATCAGCGTGAAGGAGCCAGGAATGCGTTCCGCGGCTCGTTGGCGATGGCCAAACTTCCCAAAGGTGAAAGTGGCGACTTCGTCGATGATAGCGCTAGCAGCCAATTCGCCATCTTCTTTACTCCGGTCCCATCCGTCAGCAAGGCACAAACGGTATTCGGACGCGTGATCCAAGGGATGGACATGTTCAGCGAACTTCGGCGGGTTGATCCCAGCAAAGAAAAGAAGAAAGGGCAAATCGTCTATCCGCCCGATCGCATCCTCGAGGCGGAAGTGATTCGTCGCCCCGCTGAGTTGCCTGAGCCGAAATACCGTCAATAAGTTTTGACGCCTACGCCCGACAGAGCGTGAATGGTTGCCGTCCATTGCAAATCACCAGCTTCTGGCGAAGGTAGCTACCAGAAAATACTTCACAGCGTTCCGTTTGGTGCTAGCCCCGGTCCAGCGCCGGAACCGTGGCTAGCGGGCTGTTGATTTAATCCAAATGCAAATCGCAGCGGTGAGCCGAAAGGCACCGGGTAATGGCGTGGAACCCGGCCGCTCACGCGTCACGGCTCACTAAACCAGTTAAATTAGCTGCATTGCTCTATAGCTTGGTCTCGGGAAGTCGCTGAATCTCTAGCAAGACCACGACTTGCTCTTCGATGTTGTCTGCAGAAACGCCCGACAACATCTCTTTTCCGAGCCCAAACGAAGGCCGACTAGCCGCAATCACAAACAGATCGTCCTTGCCCCCTTCGAGATCGATATCCAACCAATCGAGCGACCAGGCGTCACGCCGACTGTCGATTCGCATCGCCGATTCGCTACTAATCCATTTTTGACGCATCGATCCATGCTGGATCTCAGGCCGACATTGCAAACGAATTTGCGAAGCCGTTTTTGATTGGGTCGGGGTGATGGCCAGCAGGTATTGGGGATCCTGAAGCGTTCGACCGATGGTTTGTCCCTTGGTGCGAAGCAAAGTGACGTGGGACCCGCTGCGAGGTTGCCGAAGTGGCAATTCGTAGCGTTTTGCCAATCGCATCGGAATTTTTCTTGAGCCCCCCGATACCTCGCTCGCGACGTCTGCTTGGTCGAGAAAAACTGTCATTACGTCTTGAGGACCGGACATCTCGCCAAGCCGTTGGCGAAATTGGTCAGGCCGGATGACCTTGCCCACCCGAATTCCATTCGCGGATAGGTCGGCACGGCGAGCCGGTTCGATGACCATTTCATCCACCCATTGCCACATCGACGTGTCGCGGTCGGTGGTCCCGGCTTGGATCGAATGAAAACCAACCGACAAAACAATGGATTGGGAATTTTGTCCTGCCGGAGTCAAGGCGGTACCGGTCTTGCCCAACACTGAATCCGACGTAGAACGATCAATCCAGGACGCGCAGCCAGCGACCGTGGACGCTAGCGAACCAGCGACCACCAGTGAGCAAAACTGTCTGCGATTGATGGTGTTCAAGCTAGATGATTCTTGTACGACTCAGAAAAAGGATCCGAGATTGCCAGCATGAGGTTGCAAGACGGGGTCAGGCCGAACACTACAAAGAGAGGGTTCGAAGCGTCAAGAGAAAAGCTGTCGGTTGCTTCCCAAGCCCGCAACGAACACGTAAAACGTTACGAGTGCCCTTGTTCCCTGGAATTCCAGAAAACTCTAAAAGCAATCAAAACAGATGAAATTCTCAGACAATCTGCCACTGATGCGAGCACTGCAGATTGTCTGAGAATTTCATCTGTTTTGATTGCTTTTA
>CAXBHV010000423.1:0-6164 GCA_963974855.1 uncultured Rhodopirellula sp.
AATCCGCAAACGTCAATCTGTACGCGGCCGACCCTCAGATTCGCAAGCCGATTCAAATGAACTTCGATGCCTCGGGCGCCTTGTGGGTGGCCACCAGCGAGGTGTACCCGCAAATCAAACCGGGTGAATTGGCTGACGACAAAATCGTGGTGTTGCGTGACACCGATGGCGACGGTGACATCGACCAATCGACCACGTTTGCCGATGGATTGCTGATCCCCACCGGAGTGATTCCGGATGGCGAAAACGCTTGCTACGTCGCCGACAGCACTCAACTGCTGTATCTCGAGGACACTGATGGTGACGGAATTGCAGACAAACGCCGCGTCATCTTTAGCGGGTTTGGTACCGAAGACACTCACCATTTACTGCACACGTTGCGATGGGGCCCCGATGGATGTTTGTATTTTAATCAATCGATTTACATCCACAGCCACATTGATACCGCGTACGGCACCCGGCATTTAGATGGCGGCGGGATTTGGCGGTATCGTCCCAGCACTGGGCGATTGGAGATTTTCTGTAAAGGATTTATCAATCCTTGGGGTCACGTGTTCGATGAACAGGGCGAATCATTTGTCACCGATGGGGCGGGGTTCGAAGGCATCAACTATGCGTTTCCTGATTCCATCTTTAACACGTCGCCGGGGGCGAGACGATGGGTGAGCGGATTGAACCCGGGAAGCCCAAAACATTGTGGACTCGCGGTACTGTCGGGGACGCATATTCCCCCGGAGTGGCATGGAAATTTGGTCACCAACGATTTCCGCAGCCACCGCGTATGCCGATTTGACGTGACGCCTGAGGGCAGCGGGTTTCGCAGTCAACAGCAACCCGAAATCATTACGACGTCACATGTCGCGTTCCGCCCGATCGACGTACGGATGGGCCCAGACGGTGCCGTCTATGTTGCCGATTGGTACAACCCAATCATCCAACATGGCGAAGTCGACTTTCGTGACGAACGGCGTGATCGCAAGCATGGTCGCATTTGGCGTGTCAGTTTCCCCGAACAACCGCTTGATCATTGGCCTGAATTTTCAAAACAGTCGACTGCCCAGCTATGTCAATTGCTCGAAGATCCGTCGCTTGACGTTCGCCAATTTGCTCGTGAAGAACTGTGGCGACGTGCGGCAACCGATTCCGCCAGCGTCATGAAAACAATCCGTGACTGGCGAGACGCCGACAATGCAAACGCTGCGATGCGTGCATTGGAGGTGTTGTGGATGAACGAAGTCGTTTCGGCCGCGAATCCTGAGGATGCGCAAATCGCCATCGCCGCCAGCAAGCAAGCTGAAAAACGTGTGCTTGGAACGACGTTGCGAAGCATTTGGCGCAGCCGCGGAAACGTTGCCACCGACAGTGATGCATTCCGTGCAATCTCGCAGATGGTGTACGAGCAAGCGGATGCCGCAGATCCGAGAACACGGCTAGAAGTGGCCGTTAGCGTTGGCCAAGCTCGTGCGGATCGCGACGCATTGAACGCCGTGATCGACGTCGCCAAGCATCCGATCGACAGCAATCTGGACTTTGCAATCTGGCAATCACTGCGAAACCTCGACGCTGCGTCGCCATCGACATCCATCTTGGAACAGATCGATTGGCAGTCGAAACATCAAGAACTAGCGATTGCGGTTCGCGCGATCGCCAACCCCAAGGCGGCACAAGTCGCCATCGAAACGCTACGACGTGAGAACGCGAATGCGGCCGCGAGTGACGAATTGTTTCTAGCTGCGGTCCAAGCCGGCAACGCAAACCAACTCGGTCAGTTGCTGGAAATACTGATCCGCCCGTCGTCGTCCGCACATTCGCCCTCGCGAATGACCGCGTTACTCGAGCGAACGAAGTCGGATGGAACCGTCCCGACCAATGCGAATTCGAGCGTCGCGGCCGCGGTTGCCGACGCCGAAGCACTCGCCCGCAACCCGGCTTGGCGTACATCGCTGTATCGAGCGGTTGCAACTTGGAAGCTGAGCGAAGCCGAGTCCACCCTGATCGAAATGCTGCCCAAAACATCGGGCGATAGTCGGGCGGCGTTGATCGAGGCGATTGGATCGTGCGAGTCCGATGTGGCGAAACAGACGATCCACGGACTGCTTGATTCACAGGACACTCAGGCCCGCGTTGCTGCCACACGTGCGATGGCAACCCATCGTCCGCGAGCCGCGTTTGCCGCCGTGCTAAAGCTGGTGCAAAACAAAGAAACGATTGAAGAGGGATCGGCGATCATTGCCGAAATGGCGAAACGCAAAGACATTCCCGAAGCGTTTGCCAGCGTATTGGAAAAACAATCGCTTGACACCGACCTGGCAAGTCACCTGCTGCGATACATCCGCAGCAGTGGCGGAAATGCACGACTCGAAGAAGCGATTCGCAGTAGCGGCAAACTCGAAGACCTCGCTTGGAAATTGACGCCGGAGCTTTCGGCGGAGATTTTGGCTCAAGCCAAAAAGGGATCACCCGCTAACGGCGAACGAATCTATCGTCAAGCAAAACTGCAATGCATTAACTGTCACGCGATCGGAACCGCTGGCGGATTGGTCGGCCCTAACCTGATCAGCATCGGCGGCAGCTCGCGGCCCGATTACATTTTGGAATCGCTGCTGACGCCGAATGTAAAACTTAAAGAAGGCTACACGACGACTCAATTCTTGACCGATGAGGGCCGCGTTATCAGCGGGATTGTGCTGACAAAAAATGACAAGACGATCCAAGTTCGACTTGCCGATGGCACTGTCACTTCGGTGCTGGTCGATTCGATCGAGGATGAATCGCCTGGCAAATCGCTAATGCCCGAGGGGTTGTTGGACAATGTAACGCAAGCGGAGCTAGCGGATCTTGTCGCGTTCCTTTCCGCCCTTGGACGGGTTCCCGAATTTACGGTTTCGACCGACCCGGTGTTACGCAGCGTCGAAACGTTGATTTATTCGAACCAATCGAATCACCTGATCAATCGCACCAGCACCGATGCCGTCGCCAGTGGCGACGCCGTCATGCAGTGGCGGCCGCTGACGTCGCGAGTCGATGGAACTTTCACAATCGAAGAGATGGATTCGTTTAAGCAGCATCGAACAACACCTCCGACGTCATTCATTCGTTTCCGCATCAAAGTGCTCGCCGATACCGACGCTAATTTGGATCTGCCGAGCGAGATCTCGGAAGCTTGGGTCGATGGCAAACCGTTTCCAGCGACATCGCTGCGGACCGAGGCTTTGGAAAAGGGCGAGCATACGATCGTGCTCGCGATTGACCGGACGCTGCAAACTGCGCCGTTTACCATCGGATTGGCTGACAACGTGACCACGCCCGAGCAAAAGTAAAACGTCGCTGGACGTCTTTTTTTGCCACCCGACGTCGCCGACATCGGAGATTATTCTTTGTCCGTCGTCGCCGGCGTCGGAAGGATACGAACGCCCGAAGACAACTTTTCGGACATTCCGAGCGAACCGTGGGGCAAATGTCCGCGTAGCGGTGTTGAGAACCTCTCTCAGACCGTTATATTTCCGGTTTGAAAATTCCCACATTGAAGGACTTACCCAAGAACTGCCGCATGACGATTCAACCTGAATCCCGCCGGCCCATGATCGAAGCGATCGGGCTGAGTAAGTTTTACGGTCCTTTTGCCGCGACTCGCGACGTCACTTTTTCGGTAGGCGAAGGCGAATTGGTGGCATTTTTGGGCCCCAACGGTGCTGGAAAAAGCACGACGATGAAGATGTTGACCGGGTATATCGCTGCCAGCGAGGGCGAAGCTCGGATCGCAGGTCACAACATGATGGAGGACCGGATTGCCGGCAGCCGCCGATTGGGCTATTTGCCTGAAAACGGTCCGCTTTATCCGGAAATGACCCCGTACGCGATGCTCAGCTTTTTCGCGGAAGCTCGCGGCATGTCGGCAGCTAGCAAAAAAGATCGCATCGACGCAGTCGTTGACATCTGTGACCTTTCGAGCGTCGTTCATAAACCGATCAGTAAGCTTTCCAAGGGTTTCAAGCAGCGTGTTGGTATGAGCCAAGCGTTGTTGCACGAACCCGATGTTTTGATTCTGGACGAACCGACTGCGGGTTTGGATCCCAACCAGATCCGCGGAGTCCGTAAAACGATGCGGCGGTTGAGCGAAACGAAAACGATTCTGCTCAGCACGCACATTTTGCAGGAAGTCGAGGCGATGGCAGACCGCGTGGTCATGATCAACGAAGGACGGCTTGTGTACGACGGTGACGTCGAAGGTCTGCGAAAGCTTGGTGCAAATGACTTGGACGAAGCGTTCCACTCGCTGACTCAGGGTGCCACCGCGTAACATACCCACCAACGCTTGCTCGCCTTTACCGACGAGCAACGTTCGTTCTCGGGATTATTCCCTTGGTCAGGATGTGAGTTCGACGCGTGACGCCCGAGCTCGCCACCCATTCGAGGCCGAGACGTCCTTGCCGATTCGAATCGGGCCCAACCATTGACGGGCCCAAAATTGACGGGCCTGAACCTGACATGAATGCACGCAAACCGTAACCACCGATGCGCGGTTACACCCCGCTCCGTGGTTTTCCGCAACGAGCTAATCAACATCGAAGCCAACCACTTCGACACGTTTAACCCACACCATCAATCAAACAGATAACATGACGCTCAATAACGTCGCATTTGCCCTGCTGAACCTGTTCGTCTTGGACTTGATCCTGCTGTTGGTGTTAATGGCGATTGTCGCTGCACTGGCGGGCACCAAACGAGCCGCGTATGCCGTGCTGAAGCGAAACTTTGTCGGCTATTTCGGTAACCCTACCGGCTACGTCTTCCTTTGTATCTTTGTCTTTTTGACATCGGTATCGGCGTTTTGGCCTTACGAGTTCTTCAACCAAAACTTGGCGACACTGGACCAACTGAACTATTGGTTCCCGTTGATCATGTTGGTGTTTATCCCCGCGATCACGATGAGTATTTGGGCTGAAGAAAAGCGGCAAGGCACCGATGAACTGCTGCTGACATTGCCGGCCGACGACTTTGACATCGTGATCGGCAAGTACATGGCTGCAGCGTCAATTTTCACCGCATCGTTGCTGTTTAGCCAATTGAGCACGTTCATCACGTTGGCAGTGCTGACCGAAGGAACACTCGATACCGGCCTGATCTTCACTACCTATCTTGGTTATTGGTTCGTCGGATTGGCGATGATTGCGATCGGCATGATCGCGTCCTTCTTGACGGGCAACTTGACGGTCGGTTTTATCCTCGGAGCCCTCTTTAACGCTCCGCTCGCATTTGCCTCGCTTGCCGATTCGATCAGCCCCAACAAACGCATTGCCGAATGGTTGGCCAGCAGCGGGATCGCACGTCCGTTTGACGATTTTGGTCGCGGTGTGATCAGCCTTTCTGCGGTTGGCTACTTCGTCCTTGTCGCTGCGGTAGCACTCTACGCCACGATGGTATTGATTGGACGTCGTCACTGGACCGGCGGCAAAGACGGCAACACGATGGCGTGGCACTATATCGCTCGCGTCCTGGCCTTGATTGTGATCACCGCCGGCGCGGTCACGCTGTTTCGCAACTGGGACTATCGCAAAGATTTGACCGAAGGCAAAGTCAGCTCGCTGGCGGGTGCCACCAAAACGCTGATCCAAGAATTGGACACCGATCGGCCAATCGTGATTGACGCGTTTATCAGTGCCGACATTCCCGAGATTTACGCCCGCACTCGGTACGAGTTGATCAACCTGTTGAAAGAATTCCGCAGCGAAGCGGCCAAACGCAATCGCATGATCGAAATCAATCTGTACGACAATATTGAACTTTTCAGCGAAGAGGCAGCACTTGCGTCAGAGCGATTTGGAATCGAACCAGTGACCCGCATGGTGCGAGAGAAGGGATCGTTCCAACAGAAGGAACTGATCCTGGGCGCCGCATTCCGATCGGGACTCGAAAAAGTCACCGTGCCGATTTTCGAGTACGGGATTCCTGTTGAGTATGAATTGGTTCGCTCGATCAACACCGTCGCCGAGGGAACTCGAAAACGCATTGGTGTTGTGTCGACAGACGCCCGCTTGATGGGCGGCATGGTGATGCAAGGAATGTCCCCGTCACAAGCGGCCAAACATCCGTTGATCGAAGAACTCGCCAAGCAATACGATGTCGAAGAAGTCGATCTGGGTGCCCCGGTGACTGCGGGCATG
>CAXBHV010000424.1:0-6158 GCA_963974855.1 uncultured Rhodopirellula sp.
ATTCGCAAACTGAAGAGGAAATCAGCGAAATGGTGCGGGGCGCAATGAGTAAACTGACGCCCCACCAACGAAAGATCTTTGAGGCGATGTTAACACAGCGTAATGGAGGGACGTTTCAGTTCCTCCGAGATGTTAAGGGCGGATGGCAAGAAATAGCTGGAGGCCCAGGCGATGACGCGATCAATAGGCAACTGAAGCAAATACGCCAACGGCTTGGCGCGAAGGATTTTCAGTTTGAAATTAGCGAAGCCAACCACAATTTTAAGTGGATAAAGCGAGCCGACAGAGAAAGGTAGTGTCCCTACCTTGGATCGTACCCCGGATCCTACCGCAACAAATGCGAAGCTTCCCTAGCAAAAGTCACTTTTACTAAGGAACGCAAATGCCAAACGAAAATCTGTTGCCGCTGACCGTCGCAATTAAGTCAGCGACTGGCCGCAAACCTCATCTATCTACGGCGCTACGATGGTGCCAGCGCCCAAACAAACACGGTGTCCGCCTTGAATCTTGGGTGGTTGGCGGTCGTCGCGTCACTTCTGTTGAAGCCGTGAGGCGATATGTAGACGCCACCACAAAGGCTGCTAATTGCAAGACGCTGCCTTCGAAGCCCCAGGCCACCGTTGGCGCAGCCCATGACTCCGCGATGCAAGAACTTGCCGCGATGGGCATCTAAGCATTCTGCCGCTTCCTGACGCGGCGCACTTTAGGCCGGATATTCCCGGCGCTCAAACCATAGGCGGCGGGTCGTCGCTACCGCTATCTGGGTTCGTCCATGCCCAGCTAGCGTCTTCTCCTACTGGACAAAAGGATCAAACAAAACATGTTTGAAGCACTCCGAGCTCTCAAGGCAAAGAAGCAGACTGAGAATCGAAGCAAGGAACTCGCAAGGCAAGAGTTCAAGAGACAAGTAGACAATGCGGCACGCGGAAAAAAGGTCAACGAATCTGCCGTGCTGCCGCATCTTGAACAACACGATGATCCAGAGAGCTATTGGGGCGAACTTGTCGAGAATCGAAGAAACGAGATTCAGCGAGAGGCCCTGCGAGTTGAACTATCTGAATCGCTTAATCGCGAGACAATCACACGACAGAAACTTCTCGCTAAAAAGAGAGAGGTCAGCAACCAATTGCGAGAAAAGTTAGGGCAAAGCAGCGTGAGCAATAAGCTGGAATCTGCAGTCGCAAGAGCGAGGCGAAGTCTGGATAACGCTGGCTCTAGCGTGACTCGTGAGCACTTCAAAGATTGGCGTGAAGCTGTGCGAAGAATCGAAGACTTGAACGATGAAGAGTACGTGCTATCCAATGAGATCAAGTTGATTGACAGGGGAATTAGCGACTTGTCCGCGAAGCTTCGCGATCTACCGCAGAAGGAGCAGAAGCGTCACTTCAACGGTCCAGTCACTGTGGCTCGATAGGAACAGAACCAGTGAGCAAATAGAAACTTCGCGAAAGGCTCAGCGAAGTTTCCGAAACATCTCCTAACGAGCCATACCATCAAAGATGGTCTCGGGCGAGTCGCCTGAGATCGCAACACAGAAAGGACAAAGCTAATGCAACATAAATACATGTCACCTGCCCAACTTCGTCAATGGACAGGGAACGCAGCTGACTTTAAGACGCCACTAACTACTTCACTCGCGTTTCGTGGCCTACAGCAGCAGGACCTACTTCGTGAAGCGAATTACACATCGCTAGCCCACTGGGTTACCGACCAGCTTCGCGACATTGCCTCAGAGGAATCGGACGCACCTGAGGGACTAACTGAGGAAGGAATCGCAGAAGTTGAGCAACTGCGTAGCGGATCAGTTTCCATCAGCGACTACGCATTGATCTAACGACAATTAACAAAACAAGCCCGCAGAGACTGGTATCTCTGCGGGCTTGTAAATTCTCTTGTTGAGTTCGCCGTTACGAGCGGTTAGCTCAATTGACATCCATCACTTACCCAGAGGACATACAAAAATGTTAACAGACCCTGGATTGCTGACCACCCTTTCACCCGAAGATTCCAAATCTTTTTTGGCTGCTCAAGAACGACGCAAAGCTAAGCATGCGTTATGGTACGCCCGGCTAAATAAGATTTCCGACCGTATTGCCAACGGAGATGAGCAGGCACTGGTTGATTATCTTCCCCGCTACAGGCGTGAACCTGTCCGCCCATTATTCCCTGATGTTCACGACTTTACTCCTTTATGTGAGCGAAGTGTTTTTCCTGATCACGCATGGTGGCCCGATAAACCTTTTGCAATTGAAGTAGAAAAGGAGTACCGACGCGGGTTCCTTGAAGCGACGCAAGACTTCCTTCCAGTCGACTCAGACTGTTTGTTGTATCGCCTCAATGAGCTTGGCAAACTACGGGCGGATGCGAGGGTGTGGACCCTCGCAGAACGAAAACGCGGCGATCAATGCCGCGATATCGACAAATTGCGTGAAAATGCAAATGAGTGCACTGGTGGTGAAATCTCTGTCAATGAATCGATCGACGTCAATCAGGCCATGGCTCAAGCGTTCGCTCGTGGCGGTCACCAAGCGGTTGCAATGGCATTAAATGCAATCGAGCTCGCGCAGGACGAAGTAGGATGGTTTGAGGACTCGCCCGAACTCGCTACCGTTTTCACTGATTGGATTAACAGCGTGAACAGATGGCATGGGGAATCTATTGATGCTAGTGACGAGTTCTTTGCCGAGCCGCCCTGTTTGCCTAGGCATGTCGCCAGAGCCTTCCCAATAAAAGTACCTGCCAAGGTGTCGAGCGGTACACACATCGACCAATTGAACGAGGTAGACGTGGTTTTGGATTACGACCCTGAGCCGATTGCTATTGAGCGATGGGGTGCTCGTGAGCTAATGCGAGAACAAACACGGTTGATTCCTGACGGACTTCCTGTGAAGGAGCGATTCACCGAAGCGCTGTCAAGTGCTCGTAACAACTTAGTGAATGCACAGGAACTTGAACGAGTGCTATGGTCGCAAGCTGCCAGCGCAGGACTTCGCCCTAACCAGCTTACGAAAGGAGAACGCAAGACCGGCGGGTGGTCACTTGAAGAGCTTTCTGACGAGTTCGTTCTGCGTCGACCTTACCTTATCGATGGACTGCTACGTCGCGGTGAAATCATGAACATCATTGCAGCACCAAAGCAAGGCAAGTCATGGTTACTCTACAACCTCTTGATGGCGGGTGCTGTCGGCGGGGAGTGGTTCGGCTACAACGTTCCCGAAATGCCGATTCTATTGATTGACAATGAGCTTCATCCTGAGGAGCTCTCATTTAGGCTCTCTGAGGTCGCGAAGGTTATGGGTGTAGATTTCCATAAAGTAAAGCGGAATCTTGTTATCGAGCCACTGAGAGGGCACAGGTGCGACATCAACGAAATTGAACGAATTCTGTCAACGGAATACAAGCCGAGCGAATTTTCACTAATTGCGATCGATGCTTTCTATCGAATCTTACCGGACAAGATGAGCGAGAATGACAACGGCGCGATGACGCAGATGTACAACCAGCTTGACTCAATCGCTTCACATCACGATGCGTCGATTATCCAAATCCACCATGCGTCCAAGGGTGACCAATCGCAAAAGGCGGTTACCGATGTAGGCGCTGGCGCCGGAGCGATGACAAGGGCGACTGATACGCACATCACTATCCGACCGCACCAGATTAACGACTGCGTAGTAGTGGATGCTGTAACGCGGTCTAGTCAGCAGCCTGAGTCACGAACCGCTCAATTCGCTTGGCCGCTGTGGACCGTCCTGGAGGGCGTGGAGCCAGCATTGAAGACGCCAGTGTCCGGCGCGGATCGGAAGCAGGAGAGCAAGGACGCTGCAGGAATTAACGATATTGGAAGAATGTTCGCTTCATCTGGAAACGAATGGATGACCAGGGCTCAAATTAGAACCCGAGTTGGCATGGGGCCCGATCGCACCAATAGGCTTGTCTTCAAGATGCTGGAGGACAATGATCTGCAAACCAAAATCGATCCCAATCGAACCCGCGACCAAGATGTCTTCCGGCTGCCAGTTGGTCATCGCTGGACTGAGCAATAATTGTTGGGCTGTACAAAGAATGTCTGATTGTACGAGCCCCTATTTATAGGGCTCGTACAAACAAACTTTGTACGGTGGTTTGTACGAAGTTTGTACGCCGTACAAAGTGTTAGACAAAGTTTCTATCTAGACCACCCCACCCCTACCCGACGCTCAGGTGCAGATTCATGTATCAACGGGTCCTTCCCCCTGGGTGGGGGTGCCTTGCGAGGCGAATGACCGAGGGCCAAAAACTGGCACTAAAAATTTTTTGGACCTCACCACCACCAAGCATCGCCCTTAATTCGACGTGATAGCAGAAGAATCAGGCCGCAATAGCCTGCGACGGTGGCCTTCCCCCTTGAAGCGACCATCGATTGAACAACAACTTTCCGTTACCAACGCAAGCGGCTGGTTTAAATACACCGCAGGAAGCCCAGGACGCCACCCTAGGAGACTTCAATGTGTAGATTGGCCGAAATACGGTTTTAACGCAGGGCTGCCACGTAGCGGCTCTACGCTTCTATCCGTGATACTTGGCCAGAACCCAGCCATTCACGCTGGCCCAGCGTCACCGGTTTGGTCGCTTAGCCACTGCACGCCGCGTGATGTTTTGGCATACGGGATTCAGGGGCTGCATGACATCCGACGAACGATCAGCAAGCGACCACGAGACATCAGGCAGACGCTCCCAGATAACGATGTACGGTTCAGCGGGGCCGCGAGATCGACTCACCAATTCAAAGACGTTAACGCGCGGCCTCCGGCGCACCCGCAGGTTACCCGTCGCTTGAGTCAGCAACATCAACGTCCGGGGTAAAGTATAGCCGCAATTCAGGACGGTCATCGACGAGCAGGTCTACCGTTCCGGCAGCCATGTCCCAGTGTGTATTGCAGCCACCACGCATTACCGGCGTACGTTCGGTTGACGCGACGCGAACGGATACCGATCGGATCGGACGCGAGGAGTTGCCGAAAAACAATTCAACGGTGTATTTGCCACCGGGTTCGTCGGTAAGTTTTGACCATGTGCTCAAGCGATACCTACCATCAGGTGAGTCAAATGTTGAACCACCGCTAATCGTGACTAGCGATAGCAGCAATGGAACAGATGCGAGTGCAAGAACCGTCAACAAAAGGAACCAGCGAAAACGGTTCATGGCACGTAATTCGACTCAGATCGTAGATGCATCATACCGGAGTATCTTTAGTCGGGTAACGTCGGCCGTAACCGTGATCGGGCGGTTGACGTTGTGATGGCCAGGTTTAGGCAGGCCCGATCTGCGGTGGACGTCTTGGTGATCGGCTTGCACTTGAATCGGAGATGACCCATCCTTCGAATCACAGGATCCTCTGCGTCGAGTTTACCGCACAGCAGTCCGCGCATCAATCGACCGAACACAAATCACGAGTATGGACTGGCGCAGCAATTAACCACGAAATACACGAATGACACGAAAAGCAACCGGACCAAAAGTTCGTGTGTTTTGTGTTTTTCGTGGTTGGTCAATTACTGGAAACCACGAACGTCGGTTTAGTCTTCGTCCCCGCCGGTGACGCATCCCATCAGATCACATCATCCGTTCAGTGACGCACGATCGTAAACAAAGCGAGGAACCTTTGGCGGACGATTGTCGTTCCAACGGAACATTGACCACGCAACTTTTGGGTCCGATAATGCCCGACGTCACCGGGGAAGGCGGTTTACGTGTCCATTTGTAAACGCGGCATGGCGTCCTCCGGGCGAGTAGAACGGAGTCTCTCGGATGTTAGGATACGCTTTGTGTTCACGGTTTGCCACAGATTTCTCCTTGGGGTGTCACAATATTTGATCCTTGTCCAATTAATCACAGTCCAATGGATCACCGAACCCTCTCAGAACCGGACTGGCGCCGCCGGCGCATCCGGCTCCCAGACATCACCTCTCACCTGAGATCCGTTCGCATTATTCAATCACGATCATGTTCACCACACGAGCACTCAGATTCGCGGAAATTCGCGTGATTCGTGGCCAACAATGCCCCCAAGCGTTTGCCCGCCAATCACGCCTATCATCGCGAATGAGCGCTGCATGACGGAATTGCCAAGGGACAAATGCATCGCAACCAACAGCTCAAACGATCCGCGATAGCG
>CAXBHV010000425.1:0-6153 GCA_963974855.1 uncultured Rhodopirellula sp.
GCTAGCGGTACATCCGCGATGATAGCATCGGCGTCGATTTTGGTTGAACGTCTCAGCGAGCAGGAATCACATCGACGGGTGGTCTTCATTGGCTTCACTGGCGAGGAACGCGGATTAGTTGGTAGCAAATACTATGCTCGCCATCCACGTTTTCCACTCGATGCGACGGTTGCCATGATCAACTTGGACATGGTGGGTCGACTCCGTGACAACGAACTGACGGTTTACGGAACGGGTTCCGGCGATGGGCTCGAGCAATTGGTGGATGGACTGAACCAACGCTATCAATTCGATTTGATGAAAGTTCCCAGCGGATATGGGCCGAGTGATCACCAGTCGTTTTACGAAGTAGGGGTCCCGGTTTTATTTTTCTTCACGGGGCTTCACAACGATTATCATCGACCAAGTGATGATTTCGATAAAATCGATTACGGTGGTCTAACCCGAATAACCGATATGGTTTCTGATGTCGCGTTTGATTTGGCGACACGCGAAGAGCGTCCGAGATATGCCGAGACCGAGAAACGGGTCCAGATTCGTCGTCAATTGACGGCATTTATGGGCGTTTCATTGCAAGATCGAACTGATCATGTGGTGATTTCGGGCCTGACTTCGGGTGGTCCCGCCGAACGCACCGGTTTGAAGCCGGGCGATCGTCTCGATCGATTGGGGAAAAAGTCGGTACGGACAGCTGTCGACGTGTTGGATTTGCTACGCCATCGCTCGCCGGGTGATGCGTTAAAAGTATCACTGACGCGGGACGGTCAACCGTTAGAGTTTGAGATCCGTTTGGACACACGTCCTGGCGGTTAGCAAGCAAATACACCACAAACAATTTATGTCAAATTTTGTTCGGGGTTACTCAGAACCGCATAGATTAGTCTTTACGGCAATCGATGCGGCTGACACAATTCCGGACGAGTCCGTACTGCGGGTCGCATCGCAGTGCGGACAGAGACGACGTGAATGTCTCGGCGATGGCGATGGACGCCACGTACACGAGTGTTTGCATTTGCGTCGAGTCAAGACTGCGCACCCATAACGCAAGGAGAGCGGACGTGCGATTTAACTGTGTAGCGGCCATTCTATTGGCCATCCTTACCATGACAGCCGTCGTCCCTAGTGTCGCTACGGCCCAGGAAGCAACCGCATCAAGCGGTCACCGCGTCGCCGTGGTTGACGTTGCTTACATCTTCAAGAATCACCCCGGCATTAAAGCTCAAGTTGAGCGAGTCGAAGGCGATTTGAAGAGTTACGATGCTCAGCTTCAAGGCAAACGCGAAGAGCTAAAGCAGGCTGCCGAACGCCTTAAAACGTTCAAAGTAGGCACGCCTGACTACACTTCGCAAGAAGAACAAGTCGCATCGATGGAATCGAAGCTTCGTTTGGACATGGCCCGTAAGCGTAAAGAGCTTGCCGATGCCGAAGCACGAATCTATTTCGATAACTACCAACGGATCGCATCAGGCGTTCAATTCTTGGCTCAACACTACAAGATCAACATGGTCCTTCGCTACAACAGCGAAGAGATGGATCTTGAAAAAGGTGACTCCGTCATCCGTGGCGTCATGAAGAACATCGTCTATCATGACGAAGCGCTCGACATGACCAAGGGTGTGATGCAGTACTTGGACAAAGCGATTCAAGAAGACGTTGCTAAGCGTGGCGCAGCGGGCACAACTCGCTAAACCGCACGGTGCCAAGTGCATCAATGCGTAAAGAAAAGCATGGATCTCGATTACCGAGATCCGTCAATGGAAACCGACCTGTGGCATTTGAAATGACTCAAATGCCACGGATTGGAATTCTCGCCGTATTCGATTTTCTAACGAACATGAATGCTGCGATTTCAATATACAAACAAGGCTCTCGCAAGGATGTGAGAGTGGGCACGGCAGGGGAGGCCGAAGCGTGACACCATCACGCAACGAACACACAATCGCGGTTTCGTGCGAGGTCCGTGGCCAAGGCTACTGGAGCGGTCGAGACGTGCGTGTCGTGATGCACCCAGCACCGGTGGGGACTGGAATCCGCTTGGTCCGAAGCGATCTACCAGCCGCTCCGATGTGCCAAGCGTCGGTCGAAAAACGACACGATGCTAATCTTCGCACCATCCTGCACGATGGCGATGCCCGCTTCGAGATGATCGAACATTTGATGGCTGCCCTGGTGGGGCTTGAGATCGACAATTGTTTGGTCGAGATCGATGCCGAAGAACTGCCGGGACTCGATGGCAGCGCCGCCGCATTTGTTGACGCGTTGCGACCCGCGGGGCTAATCATTCAATCGCAAGCAAAACGCCGCTTGACGCTGCGTGAGCGTATCTACGTCGAATCACCTGCCGGGTGGATCGAAGCAACACCTGCGGAAGATGGTCATACTTCGTACGAGTATCGCTTGAGTTTTGACGGTCCTTCGCCGATCTTTGATCAAACGTTCACACTGCGAATGACACCGGAACGATTTATTCGTGATGTCGCTCCAGCTCGAACATTTGTCACGGAATCCCAAGCTCAAGTGCTTCGAGAGCAAGGGGTCGCATCGCATGTCACCAACCAGGATTTGTTGGTGATTGGTGACAACGGTCCGATTGAAAACGAATTAAGATTCCGCGACGAGTGTGCCCGACACAAAGTGCTTGATCTGATCGGTGACTTGGCGCTTGCCAATGTTGAATTGATCGGGAACTTTGTTTCCTATCGAGGCGGACACAACCTTAACGGCCGTATGGCTCAACGACTCGCTGAGCTCGCAGCCTCGCAGATTCCCCTAACCCAGATTTCACAATCGCATCGAAATGTTGCTTAGCCAAAGCAATCACTTCACCGTGCGGTTGTGTGATTACAACCGAGAGATGTTTGGAGCCGAAACATGAGTACCCAGATTGCTCAGACTGCGGTGGTTGACCCACGTGCTAAGTTAGGGACGAATGTTCGCATTGGTCACTTCTGCGTGATCGGTCCGGATGTCAGCATCGGTGACGACACTCTGCTCGAAGACCATGTTGTCATGTCCGGCGTGACCTCGCTTGGCGAAGAAAATCATGTGTTCCCCGGGTGCGTGATTGGTGCGGACCCGCAAGACACAAGCTACAAGGGCACCCCGACGCAGGTACAGATTGGCGACGGAAACGTCTTCCGCGAGTACTGCACCGTCAACCGCGCGACGGAAAAAGAAGACGGCATTACCCGTGTGGGGCACAACAACTACTTCATGGCACACACGCACATCGCTCACGACTGCAAGGTCGGCGATCGTAACGTGATGGCCAACAATGTCATGATCGGCGGCCACGCGCATATCGGCAACGACATCACCATCGCTGGTGGTGTTGGTATTGTCCATTTTGCGTCGGTTGGAAACATGAGCTTCATCAGTGCGATGGCGCGTGTGCTTCACGACGTACCGCCGTACATCATCGTCGATGGCCAGCCCGCCAAACCGCGTGCGGTCAACACGATCGGAATGAAGCGACACGGATTTCCAAAAGAAGACATCGAAATCCTAACCAAAGCGTACAAATTACTTTATCGATCCTATGTGGGACTCGATGCAGCGAAAGAACAGCTACTGGCGACAGGCCCCATTCGACCTGTGCTACGCGAGTTGTTCAATTTCATGGACACAACGGTTGCCGGTCAAAAAGGCCGTGGTCGCGACCGGAGGAGAAAAGCAGCGTGAGTCGGTTACGAATCGCAGTCATCGGTGCAGGTCATCTAGGACGCATCCACGCCAAATTGTTGCAACAAGTCGACGGTGTCGAGTTGGTTGCCGTGACCGATCCATTCGAGCAAGCTCGAGCGAAAGTGAAAGAACTGTTTTCAGTTCCCACGTTTGCCGATTATCGCCAGTGCATCCCCAAGATCGATGCTGCGGTGGTTGCCGCTCCGACCGATTTGCATGCGGAAATCGCGACCGATTTGCTGAAGGCTGGCAAACACGTGTTCGTCGAAAAACCATTGGCGGCAAATGGCCCCGATGCTCAACGACTCGCCAATCTAGCGCGTAGCCGCAACTTGACACTGCAAGTCGGACACGTCGAACGTTTCAACCCTGCGTTCGCTGCATTGGAAGACTTGGCGGTCGACGCCAAGTATGTCGAAGCCGTTCGTGCCTCACGGTTCCCCGGTCGTTGTCTAGACGTCGGCGTCGTCATGGATCTGATGATCCACGACCTGGATCTTGTCTTGTCACTCACCAATGCACCTGTGCGTTCGGTTTCCGCCAGCGGCATGTCGGTGATCAGCAGTCATGAAGACATCGCGGAAACTCGTATCGAATTCGAGTGCGGGCTTGTTGCGAACTTGAAAGCATCTCGACTGAGCCCAACTCCGGCTCGGCAGATGCAGGTTTTTGGTGCCAATGGATTCGCGGATATCGACTTTGGGAAACCAAGTTTGACGTCGGTTTGCCCAAGTGCATCGGTCGTGGAGCGTACATTTGATCTCGATGACGAAGTGGAAAACCCGCTTGTATGTGCGGATCAAATCTTTACCGAGTCACTGAAGTGTGTGACCAAAGAACTGGAGCCGCGGAACGCAATCCTCGACGAACTTCACGACTTTGCCATCAGCATTCAAACCGGAATTTCTCCGGCTGTTAACGGTGAAGCTGGCGCGAGAGCGGTGATCGTTGCGGACCAAATTCTCGAGTCCATCAAAACGCGAGCATGGTATCGCGATTCGACGACAACCGAGACGGGGCCACACGCGATCGTTCGCCAGCGCATTGAATCGCTCAGTCGTCGCAGCGGACAAGATCGACACGCGGCATAGTCAACGTACGGGGCTTCGCATTCGATGATCCGAACGTAGTCCGTAGTCGCCCGCCGCATGCCTGTATCACGACCTGCGCTTCGCCAGGTCGTCGGTCGCCCCAGGCTAGGGGGGCCACTCTCTTAGTATGTCACGATTCATCTCGGCAACGCGGATAGGCTCTCTTTCTGCTGCCCATCTTAAAATGGCTAACGCATCGGCTCTGCCACCACCCCTGGCGGATGGCTAATGCACGCCGTTAGGGTGTCTCGCTTTCCTGTGTTGCCCCCGTACAGACCGCATTCGCTCCCATCTTAACCTGGGGCACCCCCCGTTGTTGTATTGACGAATAGGGAGAGATGGCAGGCAAGTGCGGTCACCTTTCCCGTAATGCTTCTAATTTCAGAGTATGCCATTCGTAAATCCGATCGCACGGAAAGAGTGGGGGGAGGTGTCGGTTAGCGTGGTATTGGCGTGCAACCGAACTGGGGACTTGCTACACTGATGTACGTGCGGTCGCGCCGGAGCACTTTATCACCCAAAGTACACTCGATGTTACAGATCCCTGAATTCTTGACTTCCATAGAAAACCCAACACGTTTTCTACTCGAGTCAATTAAAACAGCGGTGGTCATTGATGATGTAACCGAACTCGTTGCGAGATTGAACCAATACAAAGATACGGCTGACATTTCGCTAATGGATACGATCCTGCGCGATCCCGAATTCTTAACAGCACTCTTGTCAGGCATCCAGACGCTCTCATTCAACCAGAGCGCTGTCGATTTGTTTGAAGCGGAATCGATGACGGAATTAAGAAGCCGTTCATCGGAAATCATCTTGCCCGAGTCGATTCCGAGGCTGATTGGGTACCTGCAATCGCTGCTTCGGGATGATCCTACCTATAGTACGGACGTCGCCCTTGTCACTTTGAAGGGTAAGCGGATTTATGTCCGTGCCAACTTCTGTGTGATCAAAAACGGCGACAAAACGTTTACCGTCAACTCACTCACCAACATCAGTGATTGGTACGACGACCGAAATGCACTTGCTGCGGTGCGAACTCGTTACGCGTTGGCGCTGAAGGGAAGTCAGTTTGGTGTTTGGGATTTCGATATTGTAAACAAGCAAGTGATTCGAGATGCCGAATACTTGCGAATCCTTGGGTATCGTGAAGGCGAACTTGATTCCTCCGTGATGGGCGTCCGTGCATTAATGCACCCAGATGACCTCGAGCAACTTGACGCGATGTTGGAATTCCCGGACACGTTTGATTACGAATTCCGGATACGCAAAAAGGATGGCGAATATCGATGGATCCGCCTCGAAGGTTCCGCTTGCCAATGGAACCAAGAAGGTGAAAAGATACGTGCGGTAGGAACGGTGCGCGACACGACGG
>CAXBHV010000426.1:0-6152 GCA_963974855.1 uncultured Rhodopirellula sp.
CGCTACACGGACCGAACCGCCAGCTGGTTGCCGCAAACAAGTCAGGCCCATCTTTATCGCGACTGGGTTGTCGACGCGTTTAACAAAGACATTCCCTACGACGAATTCATTCATCGTCAACTCGCCACCGACTTGATGCCACAGACAGGCCCGGAGGACTTGCCCGCCCTTGGATTCATCAGTCTAAGTCCGACCTATTGGAAAGAGCCCAAGCTGCCATGCGAAATCATCAAGGTGATCGTGGCCGATGAATGGGAAGAACGCGTCGATGCGGTCACTCGCTCGTTTCTCGGATTAACGGTCGCCTGTGCCCGTTGTCATGATCACAAGTTTGATCCGATCAGTGCGGACGACTACTACGGACTTGCTGGTGTGTTTGCCAGCAGCCGACATAAAGAGCGTCCCTTGATTGATGAAGCAACATACGAACCAGTCCGTTTGGCAAAGCAAGCAGTTAAAAAACTGGAATCCGAAGTCGCCAAACTGAAAAAGCAAAAGCCGCTTCCTCAAGAAAAAGTCGATGAGTTGGCCGCGGAGATCGCGGAACTCAAATCGACAACGCCGCACTACGACACGCCGATGGCCAACGCGTTGTCCGAAGAATCGATGTACGTGGTTCGCGCCGGCAAAACGCCCCAAGAGGGAACGAAATTCGAATACCGGCCCGAACCTCGCGATCTACCTTCGTTTATCCGCGGCAATCCGAATCGCCCCGGACCCGTCGTTCGCCGCCGGTTCCTCACCGTGTTGAGCGAAGATCCACGTCCATTTGAAAACGGAAGCGGACGATTGGAGTTAGCGGAATCGATCACTAACGAAGCCGCATCGTTGTCCGCACGCGTGATCGTCAACCGAATCTGGTTAGCTCACTTTGACCAAGCGATTGTCGACACCCCAAGCAATTTTGGTCAACAAGGCAGTCGCCCAACCCATCCGCAATTGCTAGACGATTTGGCGGCCCGATTCATCGAGAACGATTGGTCGATCAAGCAACTGCATCGCGACATCCTGAAGTCGGCCACGTGGCAGCAATCCTCGGCCGATTCGCCACAGCGAACCAGCATCGACCCTGAAAATGTTTGGCTCTCGCGGATGAACCGACGTCGATTGACATTCGAAGAGTGGCGTGACGCCATGTTAACGGCCAGCGGACGCTTGGTCCGGACGCTCGGTGGTCCGTCGCTCACGCTCGATTCGGCCGCAAATACTCGCCGAACGCTTTATGCCACCGTGAATCGACGTGATGTCTCGCCTACCTTGATGGTGCACGACTTTCCCGATCCGACACAGCACAGTCCCGCACGAATGGCAACGGTCACCCCGCTGCAAGGATTGTATGCACTCAACGGTCCTCTGCTGAATCAACAAGCAAAATGGATTGCCGATCAGCTCGAGAAGAATAATTCTGGAGACGTTTCAAATTCGATCGCCGCGGTCTACCGACGGTTGTTTTCGCGAGAACCTCGCGACGAAGAGATCCATTTGGGAGTAGTCTATCTTGCCAATGCGAAACCCGAATCGCAATCCGACCGCTGGCAACAATACGTCCATGTTCTGTTAGCGACCAACGAATTCACCTTCATTGATTGATGCTTGATGATGAACCACTCGCAACCTAACACGTCATCGCTAGACCGCCGCCGCTTGCTGCAACAATTCGGGGGCGGACTCGGCATGCTCGGCGCCGCAGGCATGATGACGTCGCCATTGGCTGCTTCAGCGGCCGAGCCGATTCGCGTATCTGGGCCTCATTTTCCAGCCAAGGCGAAACGCGTCATCCATTTGTTTATGAATGGAGGTCCCTACCAAGGCGATCTTTTTGATCCCAAGCCGGCGTTAGAAAAGTATGCAGGTACCAAGCCAGCGGGTGCCGATCTGTTGACCGAGCGTCCCACCGGAGGTCTGTTGCCATCACCGTTTAAGTTCCGTAAGTGCGGAGAAAGCGGGCTGCCGGTTAGCGAGTTACTTCCGCAGCTGAGCCGACACATCGATGACATCTGTGTGATCAACTCGGTCCATGCTGACAACCCAAATCACGGGCCGGCACTGTTGCAAATGAACAACGGTACGATCACCCCGACACGCCCGAGCATGGGGGCATGGTTTTTGTATGGACTCGGAACCGAGAACCCGAATCTGCCGGGTTATGTCGTGTTGTGCCCTGGCCGTCCTGTGCGATTTTCGATCCTGTGGAACAGTGCCTTTCTGCCGTCGAAATATCAAGGGACTTACATCAACCACTCGACGATCGATCCTGAGAAGATGTTGCCGCACTTGAGTAACACTCAGTGGGATCACGCAACCCAGCGTGAACAACTCGATTTGCTGCAACAGCTAAACGGTGCGCACGTGGCGACACGGGGTGACGATTCGATTCTGAACGCTCGCAGTGAAGCGATTGAAACCGCTTATCGAATGCAATTCGAAGCGAGCGACGCGTTCGACTTGAATCGCGAATCCCAGCATACTCGCGATGCCTACGGGACTGGCGAATTTGCCAACGGTTGTTTGTTGGCGCGTCGTATGGTCGAACGTGGCGTTCGTTTTGTTCAAGTGTATTACGGCAACGGACAACCCTGGGACACCCACAGCGGCCACAACAACACGGTGCCTAAACTTTGTAAAAACATCGATCAACCTATCGCCGCTCTGATCGCCGATTTGAAACAACGTGGGCTACTCGAAGACACGATCGTGGTCTGGGGCGGCGAGTTCGGCCGTACTCCGGTGTCCGAGAATGGCAACGGACGCGATCACAATCATCACGGATTCACAATGTGGATGGCCGGTGGCGGCGTCAAAGGCGGAACCAGCTACGGTGAAACCGATGACTTTGGTTTCAAAGCCGTCATCGACAAGATGCACATCCATGACTTGCACGCTACGATGTTGCACCTACTTGGACTTGACCACAAACGACTGACTTATCGCCACGCGGGTCGCGACTTTCGCTTGACCGATGTTCATGGACGCGTGGTGCACGAGATTATCAGCTGACCGAAGCATGCAAATGCAGGCGGCTGAAAAGACGATTGACTTCACTTGACGAGCTAACCCATGTCACAACGAATTCGCACGCTTGCCGCCCTAGCAATCCTGTTGCTTTTGCCACCGACCCATGTCATGGCGGCGGAATCGGGGATCCACTTTTATGTTTCCCCGGACGGCGTTGATACACAATCGGGAACCCAATCACAACCGTTTGCATCGATCACCCGTGCACAACAGGCCGTTCGCGACGCCCGCGTTGCCCGGCCCGACCAAGCGGTGACCGTCCATCTACGTCCGGGACACTACACGCTCGATCAAACCGTGCAGTTCACTCCGGCCGACTCAGGGCATTCAGCCGAGCGTCCTGTGCGATACCAGGGCGAAGGCGAAGTGGTGCTGTCCGGGGGACGGCAAATTTCGAGATGGCAACCGGATCCACAGCATCCCGGGCTTTGGAAAACCCGCGTCGCTGAACCGAAAACAGGCGATAACCAAGATTGGCGTTTCGAGCAATTGTGGGTCAACGGGCGTCGCGCATCGCGAGCAAGAACCCCGAACGAAGGCGATTTCCATACTCTGCTCGGGGTCAGCGAGGTGCCGATCGCAGGATCCAAGCGAATGCTGACGCACACGTTTGCCACTCAAGCAGATGACTTGGCCTCACTGAAAAACGTCGACGCCGAATCACTTCGCGATGTGCAAGTCGTCGTGTATCACAAATGGGACACCACGCGAGAATGGCTGCAAACCAGCGACCCGCAACGCCATCGGTTCACCACCCATGGCGAAATCATGAAACCTCACAATCCAATGAAACGCGATTGTTTGTACTTCGTCGAAAACTATCACGATGCATTGGATGCTGCGGGCGAGTGGTTCCTGGATCGCGATGGATGGTTGTTCTATCATCCACGTGAAAACGAGTCGATGATGACCACCCAGGTCGTTGCCGCCGGCGTGCCTCGCCTGTTCGATTTCCAAGGTGACATTAATGACCCACAAAAACGCGTAAAACATATCCGATTTGCCGGTCTGAAGCTGCGACACGCGGAATATCGGGTTCCCGAGATCGGTATCCGCTCGAATCAAGCTGCGATGAACGTGGACGCTACTGCGATTCAGCTCAATGGCGCCGAGGACATTCGTTTCACGGGATGCTCGGTCGAGCACATTGGTGGCAGCGGTTTTTGGTTTCGCAAAGCATGCCGCGATTGTAGCGTCGAGCGAACACGGGTTGCTGATGTCGGCGTTAGTGCAGTGCGAATTGGTGAGATGAGCTTGGTGCCAGAACCCGCTCGCACCGGCGGGATCACCGTTGACAACTGTATTTTGCACAGCGGCGGAAGAATCTTGCCGCACGCCGTGGGTGTCTGGATTGGTCACAGCAGTGACAATGTGATCACGCACTGCGACGTCGCGGATTTCTACTACACCGCCGTCTCGGTGGGGTGGCGCTGGGGCTATGCCGAAAGCGGGGCGAAACGCAACCGCATCGAATACAACCATTTACATCACATCGGATACCGCATCCTCAGCGACATGGGAGGCGTTTACACGTTGGGGCCGAGCGAAGGCACCTCAGTCAGCCACAATGTGATCCACGATGTGTATGCAACCCGTTACGGCGGATGGGGCCTTTATCCCGATGAGGGCAGTTCCAACATCGTTTTCGAAAACAACTTAGTGCACGACGTTCGTGACGGAGGGTTCCATCAACACTACGGTCGCGAAAACATCGTTCGCAACAACATCTTGGCCTTTTCCGAAGAAGGGCAAGTGGCCGTGACGCGGGCCGAACCGCATTTGTCGTTCACGTTCGAGCGGAATCTGGTTTATTTTGACGAGGGTCGACTGCTCGGTTACTCGGGTTGGCAAAACGGTTCCAAAGTCGACATGAACCATAATCTGTATTGGCGTACCGGTGGCCAACCGATTGATTTTGCGGGCAAAACGTGGCAGCAATGGCGTGACGCCGGGCACGATCAAGATTCAATCGTTGCCGATCCAATGTTCGTCGATGCTGAAAGTCGCGACTTCACACTGCGACCTGGATCGCCAGCAACAGAAATTGGCTTCGTCCCCTTCGACACCACGTTGGCTGGAGTGCAGGGCGACCAAGCGTGGAAGGATCACGCGGCTGCAACCAAGTTTCGAGACCCCTACGTCGTGCCACCATCGGCGCCGATCCATGTGGACGATGATTTCGATACCGACAACCCGGTATCGCTACTAGGGATCGCAACGCTGCAACAGGAAGGACGCCAATCGCTGATCGCGGTGGTTCCAACGCCAGATGGAAGCGGGCGTTGCTTGAAGATTCAAGACGCCGCAGACATGAAAGCCGTTTACAATCCCCATTTCCACTGGCAACCCGATTACACCGAGGGCAAGACGCGGTTGAGCTTCCGCATCCGGTTGCATCCTACGGTGGCGGTTTCATGCGAATGGCGTAGCAACACGCGGCCCTATCAAACCGGCCCTGTGCTGCAGTTCAGCGATACCACAGTCACGAGTCGAGGCAAAAAACTGCTCGACATCGACGCCGACACTTGGGTCGACGTCACGATGGAAGCCCCCCAAGGCAAAACAAACAGTCAATGGACGGCCACGTTCGTGTTGCCCAATGGCGATCGCCACGAGGTGACCGATCTGAAATGTGATCCCAACTGGACCGACACCCGCTGGGTTGGATTTATCGCAACCGCTCGCAGCGACGCGGCATTCTTCTTGGATGACGTCAAAATGCACAACGAATGAGGGGACGTTTTCCACTGCCATCCCTCGCTCCCAAACACTCAATCCAAACCGCTGCTCTATCCCATCGCACACCACTGAACTGATGAACCGAAAATTCGCTCCCTATTTGCTTCTGGCTATATTCGCGGTCGGTCCCGTTTCTTTATTCGCTAAAGATGAACCGACCCAGGATACAGGCAACACTCCATCCGGTGATGGTTTCAATATCTACGTCGCCGCAGATGCCGCCGCCAACGGCAATGGAACGGCATCGGCGCCCTTTCAAAGTTTGACTCAGGCACGCGACGGAATCCGCGCCGCACGCAAATCGGCCATCCTAAAATCCGGCCAATCCGTGACGGTCGAAATTTCTCCCGGCGTCTATCGGTTGAAGGCATCGTTCCATTTGACAGCCGAGGATGGCG
>CAXBHV010000427.1:0-6148 GCA_963974855.1 uncultured Rhodopirellula sp.
AAACAGATCGCGGGCGATTTGTTGCCTAATCCGACGATCGAAGACTTGATCGCAACCGCTGCGCACCGTTTGACTCAGAACAACGAAGAAGGCGGCACAGACGATGAAGAGTTTCGCGTCGCCGCGGTACTCGATCGCGTCAGCACCACGTGGCAAACTTGGCTCGGCGTCACCTTTGGTTGCGTGCAGTGCCACAGCCATCCCTACGATCCATTTAGGCACGAAGAGTTTTACGAATTCGCGGCGTTCTTCAACAACACCACCGATAGCGATTTGGACGAGGATTGGCCTGTCGTCCAGGCTCCTGTCGATCCGGTCGACTATGACAAGGCCGATCAACTCGATCAGCAAATCCGCGGGCTGCGGGACCAGTTGTTTCAGCAAGAGTTTGCCCAGCTGCGGGCTGACGACGTCTGGACGCCGTTGGTTGATCTGAAGGCGTCGACCAGTAACTCGACGCGAATCGAAGTCCAGCGGGTGGGCGATCACGACGAATTTCATACCGTCGATACGGTCAGCCGCAACACCGACCTAACGGTGGAGTCACCGCTGCCAGCGGAGATGAAACAATTGACGGCGATTCGAGTGACCGCCAAACCGCTTGATCCCAAAACTGGACTCGATGATTCCGAATGGGGATTTGTACTGTCCGAGCTGAAGGCGGAATTGCTCGTTGAGGGCCAGGAATCTCCTACCGAGATCTCGTTCGCCCGCGTGATTAGCGACGATCCGAATCCGTTCTACGACCCGAACGCCAGTTTGGATCCGAAATCCAACCGTGGTTTCGCAGCCTATTCGCGAATCAACCATGCTCGCGAAGCTGCATTCGTGCTCGATTCGCCGATGGAGATTGCCGACAATGCTCGACTTCGGGTCACACTAAAGCATCGCGTGTTTGTCCTCGGTGCATTTTCGTTGATCACTCGGCGGGGACATTTGGCGGTTAGCGACAGCGACGATTTCGTCGACCTTGTGAACAACGAATCAATGGCGAAGTCCCGAGCCAAGCTTGCTGAACTCGAGAAAGAACGTGCACAGATTAAGTCCGTTTCGGTACCGGTCATGCAAGAGCGTCCCGATCATTTGGCTCGACCGAGTCATTTGTTCGAGCGTGGGTCGTTTCTCACCAAGGGTGAACTTGTTACACCCAATACTCCCGAATCGCTTCACCCACTTTCCCGCGAAGACTCGGGCAACGATTCGCACCAGCCGAACCGATTAACGCTCGCCAAATGGTTGGTCAGCCAGGACAATCCGCTAACCTCTCGTGTTGCCGTCAATCGTGTCTGGGCTCAACTGTTCGGGACCGGTTTGGTGCTCAGCGAAGAGGATTTTGGTTCCTCGGGCGAATCGCCTTCGCATCCGGAATTGTTGGACTTTCTGGCGTTGCGATTTCAAGGTGAACAGCAATGGAGCATGAAATCGATGATTCGCGAGATTGTGCTTTCGCGAACCTACGGGCAGTCCTCCAAAGTTACCGACGAAGGTCTTCAGCTTGATCCTCAGAATCAATGGCTTTCTCGAGGCCCGCGTCACCGTTTGTCGTCTGAGATTGTTCGAGACCAAGCGTTGGCGTTGTCGGGACTGCTCAGCGACAAGTCGTTTGGCCCCCCAGTGCATCCGCCGATTCCCGACGGCGTTTGGAAACCCTTTCAGTCCGGTGACAAATGGCCGATGGCAAAACCGGGCGACGAGGATCGCTATCGTCGTTCCATTTACACCTACATGAAACGCAGTATTCCCTATCCGATGTTTGCCGCGTTCGATTCACCGTCTCGCGAATTTTGTTCCCCGCGACGGCTACGATCCAATACGCCTCTGCAGGCGTTGATGATGTTAAACGACGAAACGTTTGCCGAGAGTGCCGCGGCGCTGGCAGGCCGAATGCAGTCTGCAAGCACGGATCCACGAGAACAAATGCGACACGGATTTGTGATCGTGTCTTGCCGTGAACCCTCCCCAGCGGATTTGGATGATCTGATGACGCTGTTCGATTCGCAGCGAGGCGTCTCGGATGAAAACGATGCAGACCAAATCAGTGACGATGCGGACGCAATGACCACGGTTGCCGCAGTGCTGTTAAACCTCGACGAAGTGGTGATGAAGTAAGGATAAACCATGAGCAACGAAAATCTTTACCGCGAAGCCCGCGCCACCGCACTCCAGCAAACCACCCGTCGTCATTTCCTGCAGGGGTGTACGACCGGGATGGGGGCGATGTGGATGGCGATGCAGCAGTACGCCAACGCAGCATCAAAACATCTTCCGATGCACGACTCGCAAAATCCACTCAGCCCGCTACCGTCGCCATTACCGGGCAAGGCAAAGCGGGTCATCTATCTGCACATGATTGGCGCCCCGAGCCAATTGGAATTGTTCGACTACAAGCCCGACTTGAAACGGTTGGATGGCAAAGATACCCCGCAGTCCTTTTTGGAAGGCAAACGTTTCGCCTTCATCCAAGGCACGCCTAAAATGCTGGGGCCGCAATATCCGTTTGCTCAATATGGCGAAAGTGGCGCGTGGGTTTCGGATCGCTTTCCGCATTTCACCAAACACGTCGACGATGTCTGTTTCATCAAAACGATGCAGACCGATCAATTCAATCACGGTCCCGCCCAATTGATGGTCCACACCGGACAAGCCCGCATGGGGTACCCGTCGATTGGATCGTGGATGACGTGGGGACTCGGGACTGAAAACGAGAACTTGCCAGGCTTTTTCGTACTGCTTTCCGGCGGTCGCCAACCGCGCGTGGGCAAAGCATTGTGGAGCGGTGGTTTTTTGCCGTCGGTCTATCAAGGCGTTCAGTGCCGCTCGCAAGGCGATCCGATCCTGAATATTTCCAACCCCGATGGGGTTACGCGGGATCGACGTCGCACGATGCTCGATGCCCTCAATAAATTGAACCAGCGAAACAACGAGACCTTTGGTGATCCCGAGACGCTGACGCGAATCGCCCAATACGAAATGGCGTTCCGGATGCAGTCGGCTGTTCCCGAAGCGATGGACATCAGCGACGAACCGGCACACATCCACGCGATGTACGGAACCGAACCTGGCAAAGAATCGTTCGCCAACAACTGTTTGTTGGCCAGACGGTTAGCCGAACGCGACGTGCGATTCATCCAGTTGTTCGATTGGGGCTGGGATTCGCACGGTGCCGGTAAGGACGAGGCATTAAACGAAGGGTTCAAAGACAAATGTAGTCAGGTGGATCAGCCCATCTCGGCGCTGCTGACCGATCTGAAACAACGCGGCATGCTCGAAGACACGCTGGTGATTTGGAGCGGTGAATTTGGTCGAACCCCGATGCGTGAAAATCGAGGTGGTAGCGAAATGAGGTTTATTGGCCGCGATCATAACCCCGGTGCCTTCACACTCTGGATGGCCGGTGGCGGCGTCAAGGCCGGTTACAGCTATGGCGAAACCGATGCCGTTGGCTACTCGCCGGCCGAAAACCCCGTCCCGCTGCGTGATTTTCATGCCACGCTATTGCACTTACTCGGTTTTGATCACAACAAATTGAGTTATCCGTTTCAAGGACTGAATCAAAAACTGACCGGCGTGCAGCCCGCCCAAGTCGTGCATGAAGTCTTGGCATAGATGAGCGATTTTCGAATCAGCGCATTTTTATCTTTGCTGTAGCTACCGTCGCGTTCGCGATGGACCACGTTCTGGCGAACGTAGCTACTTTTCTTAACCTGCGGCATTTCTCAAACGGCTCTGGCAGCGACGGTTACACCAAGATGTCTTTGATCACATGGCCATGAACGTCGGTCAATCGGCGTTCAAAACCGTTGTAATAATACGTTAGCCGCTCGTGGTTCAGCCCCAATAGATGCAGGATCGTGGCGTGCAGATCGTACACGGTTGCGACGTTTTCGATCGCACGGTAACTAAAGTCATCCGTCGCTCCGTAAGTGAACGGAGCCTTCACTCCGGCACCCATCATCCAGGCAGTAAAACCGTCGGGGTTGTGGTCGCGACCGCTAGCTCCCTTTTGGAACGTGGGCATTCGTCCAAACTCGGTCACCCAGACCACCAGGGTCTCCTCGAGTAAACCACGCTGCTTCATATCGCGAAGCAATGCTGCACAAGGCTGGTCCAGCACCGGACCGTGTTTGCTGTATTGATCGACGATTTTTTTGTGTCCGTCCCAGTTACTGACCCCTTCGCCGCCGGTTTGATAGGCGCCGTTGAATAGTTGCACGAATCGCACGCCTTGCTCGATCAAGCGTCGCGCCAAGATGCAGTTGTTGGCAAACTGTGCCTTCAGCGGGTTGGTTGTGTCGTCGGCTCCGTAGGCACGTAGCGTGCTCTTCGATTCGGTCGTCAAATCGGTGACTTGCGGAACACTCAACTGCATTCGAGCGGCAAGTTCGTAGCTAGAGATGCGGGCCGCCAATTCGCTGTCGCCTGGGAATTGTTCGAGATGCTGCTCGTTTAAACGTCTCAAAAAATCACGCGTTGCCCGATCCGTTTTTGCTGAGGTCCCATCCGGAATCTGCAAATTGTTCAGCGGTTTGGTTGCATTGAACTCGGTTCCTTGGAACGCAGCGGGCAAGAAACCGGGGCCCCAATTGTTGACGCTCGATTGAGGCGTGCCGCGCGGATCCGAGATCGCTACGTAGGATGGGAGGTTCTCGTTCTCGGTACCTAACGCCCACGTCGTCCACGCTCCCATGCTGGGAAATCCATCGAGTGTATTGCCGGTCGACATGAAATTCTCGCCCGGTCCATGCGTGTTCGTTTTGCCGGTCAATGAATGGATGAAACACATGTCATCCGCTAGTTCGGCGAGTTCCGGTAGCAGATCGGAAACCATCTTGCCGGATTCGCCTCGTGGTTTGAACTGCCACGGGCTCTTGGTCAGCATCCCCTGCTCGCCCTGGAAAGTGACCAAGTTTTCGGATCCCGGTAGCGGTTGTCCGTCTCGTTTGATCAGCTCCGGCTTGTAATCGAATGTGTCGACTTGGCTGCACGCCCCCGCACAAAAGATCACGAGCACATTTTTGGCGGCCGGCTTGTGGTGCGGTTCGCGTGCCGCAAACGGATGTGCGGGATCGATCTTGGGACGCAAAGGCGTCGAGGGTGCAGCCAGCAAATTGTGCTGCTGCAGCAGGCTCGTCAGAGCAATGCCTCCGAGTCCAGTTGCCGTCTCGGCTAGAAATTTGCGTCGCTGAAGGAATGGGTTCATGGTTGTCACTGTCCGTAGCGGAACTCGTCAAGAGTTTCGTCGTAAACTACTCGTAGCGGCGCGAGCGGCTCACTAAATCAACATGCCGTTGACGAGTTCCGCTACCTGAGTTTGCCTGTGCTTCGCTGCACTTAGGGAATAAAAACAAATTCGTTTGCGTTCAGGACCGCTCGCGTGAACTGCACGATGCCCTCTTGTTTAATAAACTGTTCGCTGTCGGCGATTTCTTGTTCCGTCGGCGAGCGTTGGAAACACAACTGCCACGCTCGGATGATTTGATCGGGGACTGTGTCCGCTTCGGATTTTAATCGCGTGGCTAAAATCTCGGCCTGCTGCATCACAAAACGACTGTTCAACAGATTCAGTGCCTGCAGCGGCGTGGTCGAGCGGCTGCGTTTCGGCATCACCATGCTCGCATCGGGACAATCGAAAGCACCGAAAACGTGATCTTTTTCCTGGCGAACCTTGGTCATGTAGATCATTCGCCGCCAATCCGCCGGTCCGTAGTCTTGTTTTGCGTGATAGTGACGCACGTTTTCAAGCTCGACTTCAAAAGCACTGAAACCGGGACCGCCTGCGTTCTCGAGATCCAACCTGCCGCTAGCGGCAAGCACCGAATCGCGAATCGCCTCGGCCTCGAGTCTTCGTGTCGGGAAACGCCACAATAACCGCGTGTTCGCATCGACCTTCAAACCCGCGGGCGTTGGTCGGCTGGATTGTTGCCAGGTGGCTGAGTGCAGGATCAGACGATGGATGTGTTTTAGTGACCAATCGTTCTCGATCAGCTCGCACGCCAGCCAATCGAGCAGTTCCGGGTGCGATGGCGGAGTGCCGTTGAGTCCAAAATCACTTGGCGTGTCGACGATCCCCACGCCAAACTGAAATTGCCACAATCGATTGACGATCACGCGAGCGGTGAGTGGGTTCTCAGGACTGGCGATCCAATCG
>CAXBHV010000428.1:0-6143 GCA_963974855.1 uncultured Rhodopirellula sp.
TGCTCCGCTCGTTCTGACCTCCCCAAAACAAGTTTCGGGGAGGTGAAGCACGTTATAGGACTCGATTCACAACGAAATAAAAACCTGCACGACCTCGAAGTTGGTGGAGAGGTGGCAGAAAGCCAGCGCAACCAAAAATCACAACAATTCCAAAGTTTTAGCGGTCCAACGCTAGCCCCGGTTGGATGCTGTCGAAACCGTGGCTAGCGGTAAAATGCAGCGTGGTGAAGCATCTCGTAGCGGAACTCGTGCGCGAGTATCGGGGGGCATACGCCAATCGAACGAAAGTCTTGACGACTTCCGCTACGCTAAATTAGTAGTCTCTAGCGTTTGAGAAGTTTGACGACTCCCGATTACCGTAACGCAACCTGTTTCAGCTCGCGTGAAACAATCGACGTCATCGTCACTTTGATTGCGATTCTAGATGCAGTGCCATCAGCGTGTCGGCATCCGCCAATAGCGCCGAACGTGACTCTTCGGGGATCCCCGCCATTCCGCTTGCACTCCACGCTGCTTCGATCGCTTTTCGCTGGTTGGTCGGCATCGCGATATTCGCTTCGCTGGCTAATTGAATGCGGCGATGCAGCAAAAAGAACTGGGGGTCAAAAATGACTTGTTCAAACAACGACTCGCTGAACAAGGGCGTCGCTGTAGAATGGGTCAGTGCATCCTCGTGATCCCGCTTTAGCTGACTAGGCGATGTCTCTTCAGGAATCAACAACAATCGTTGTTGACGCATTTGGGTGCCAAGCCATTGGCTTCCCATTGCCACATCGATCGGAATCGACAAGATCAAACCGGCCAACAACGGCGAGAACCAAATCAGAAACGCCGGAGCGTAAAACGCTAAGGCGACCGTCACCCCGATGCTGAGCACGGTAACAAAACCAAAACGTTTGGCCGCGTCACGCCATGCGACTCCCTGTTCGTCACGCGTCTGCGCAGACCATTTGACGTTGGTGCCTCGCAATGTGGCCAGCACGAACCGGCTGTGGTAAATCGCCATGATCGGCGACAACAACACCGACGCCACAACCTCGATCATCACGCTGGCAACCAGCCGCAATCGGCCGCCCAGCAGTTCTGCGCTTTGCATGCTTCGCATCGCGATCAGCAGACTCCAAAACTTGGGCAATAACAACAGCGACATTGAAACAACAAACAGAATTAAGGCTCCGGAATCGAATTGCGGCCCCCGAGGCTCTGGATCTGCAATGCGATCCAGGATCGTTCCGATCACGCACAGTACGGTGAACAGAATCCAGATCGGCGAGGCAACGTACGACATCACTCCCGAAGCAAAGTGCAATCGGCTGAGTGGTCGAAACCCTTCGCTGATTAACAATTGTAGATGCTGAAGATTTCCTTGACACCATCGTTGATCACGCTGGGCATAGTCGGCAATCGTGGTTGGACATTCTTCAAAACTGCCGCCCAGATCGGTCGCCAACTGCACTTTCCATCCGGCACGCAGCATCAACGCGGCTTCGACGAAGTCATGGCTGAGGATCTCGCCTCCGAGAGGTGCCTTGCCCGGCAGCACGGGAAGCCCGCAGTACCTCAGAAACGGCTTGATGCGAATGATCGCATTGTGCCCCCAGTAGTTGCCTTCGTCGCCAGCCCACTTGGCAAAACCGGCGACAAAGATGGGGCCATACACGTGGGCGGAAAATTGTTGTAGCCGGGCGAACAGCGAACTGCGTCCCACCGGAGTCGGTGGCACTTGCAGGATCCCCAACTCGTCATCAGCTTCCATCCGCCGAACCAATTCAACCATCGTTGACGCATCGACCAAACTATCCGCGTCCAGCACGATCATGTACCGATATCGGCTGCCCCAACGACCACAAAAGTCGGCGATATTGCCTGCTTTACGTGCGATATTTTTGGCCCGGTGACGATAATAAACATTCACATCCTCGCCGTGCTTTTGCAACAATTCCGACCAAGCTTGCTCCTCTTGAAGCCAAATCTCGTGATTGGTCGAATCGCTCAGAACATAAAAGTCGAACTGGCCGACGGCATCGATCGATTTGAGCGACGCAAGCATCGCTTCGATCCCTGCGAACACACGACGAGGCGACTCGTTGTAAACCGGCATCAGGATCGCAGTGCGAGCCGAGAAGCGATCGTCGCCCGACGGAATCGACTCCTCCGTGGACGCTGACAGATTACTGGGCGGGCGACGGTGGGGCGGGCGACGCCACAAACAGACAAACCCCAGCGACGCCAGCGAAAACGAAAACACAATCCAGCCGAACAGCAACGCGAAGAGCGGCAAGCTAAGCAGCTCAAACATGTTCAGCTGGTTTCCACCTGCGATCACCCAATAATAGGTCGCGGTGGCGATCGCCGTTCCAATCAACGTCCAGACAAACACAACTCGACGAATCCATTTCGTTGTGCGTGCGGGATCGGAAGGAATCGATTTTTGATTCGGACTTTGCATAACGGTAGCCTCGTCCATCACGTTCGGACTTTCAAGAAACAAGAAAAGGAATGGGTGCTCGCGCCGCCAACCGCGAAGCAGGTTGCTCGGTCTACGCCAGTGAAATATCGGCCATGCGTGTGAGCCGACGGCGCTAGCCGCGGGGCCCGACGCAATCGTTATCAAGCAGTAAGGCCCGCGGCTAGCGCCGTCGGCTCAGAACATTCTGTCGAATGACTCGTTTTGAACTGCACGAATGCTCTGGAGCATTCGTTAGTTCTGCTGTCCAGCGTACCGTCGACGTCCCTTCAAGATCGCCGTTCGATTGCCGCCAAAAAACTGTCCCACCCACCACTCCATTCGCAGTGGCGCTGCGCGGCGGACGGGACTCGCGTTCCACATCGGACGATCGATCGACGCGGGGATCACCTCGCGAGTTGACAGTGATGGTGATGGCATCCGAGTCAATTCTTCGATCGCCAATACCATCGAAGCCCGAGTGAGATCGGCCGATTGGCCTGAAGCGGATTGTGACGCGACTTGGGTCGCTGCCTGCTTTACAATTCGATCGCTTTGGACCGCTGCTCGCTCGCCGGAAACACCACACTTTTGCAAGTAGGATTTCACTTGTTGACGCGAACGATCCAGCTCGGATGGATAGGCTAAAACGGTAGGCGTGCTAAACGAAGCACCCGTGTAATTATGCGAAAACGCAGTTTGCGAAACGGACATGAAATTGATCCTTGGAAAAGCAGATGAGTTGAGCGGAAACCACTCCGTCGTCCCTACGATTTCGATGTAAGTACAAACGTTGTGCCACAACATCGTCCCCGCAGCCACGAATTCTTTGACCGCCTGCCGTCCGAGTGGGATTGAAGAGACCACGCCCTTACCAAGGGGGGCGAGGTTCACATTGAAACCCTGTGCGGGAACATTTTGCCATTAACGCCGTAGAAAAGATTATTTAACATTTCGATTGTGAAGTTTTCGTTGGCTCCGGTAATGTCGCCCGAATCGTTAGAGTCACCTGACACCCCACGGTTTACTGCTCAATTTGCGACCAATCGGTTGCATGGCAGCAATGCAGACCGCATGCGTTATTAGGCTTGCCGTTTTCCGACGCTACGTCATCCAGAGTTAACGAAACTGCAACCCCCGCTTCCTCCCCCCCACGAGCAGGCTCGCAATGAAGCGACGCACCTTTTTGGCGACGGGACTGTCGCTTTCAATGGCTCCCACGAATTTGCTGTCAAAGGCAAATGCAGTCGAATCTCAACTTGTTTCCTCCCTGCGGCGAGAACCTTTGGCGATGGAACACAACGACCACGGCTTTCTGCTTGATCTGCAGAAGCACTGCTATCAATTTTTTGTCGACGCGGCCGACCCGAGTACGGGGTTCATCTCGGACCGCGCGGCTACTGATGGTTCGTGGTTCAGTGATCACGCCAGCTCGGCGGCGTGTGGATTTGGATTAACGGCCCACAGTGTGGCCGCCCGAAACGAGTGGGTCCCTCGCGAACATGCCGCCGATCGGACTCGGCAATTGCTGCATTCGTTGCTGACGTTGGCCAATCATGAAAAAGGATTTGTCTATCACTTCTTCGATGCGGCAAGCGGCAAGCGATCAGGAAGGTCCGAAGCCTCGTCGATCGACACAGCATTGCTGATAACCGGTGCAATGACCGCAGCGACAACATTTTCGGATGACTTGGAAATTGTCCACATGGCCGACGAACTTTACCGCCGAGTGGATTGGCAGTGGATGCTCGGCGCGAACGATATGCTACACATGGGCTGGACGCCGGAATCGGGCATGATCTCGCATCAATGGGACAGTTTCAGTGAACTGATCGTGTTGGTGCTGTTGGCTATTGGGGCACCGAACTCGCCCATCCCACCACGATGCTGGCAAGCGTGGCGACGCTCGCCCGTATTGCAACATAACGGTGAAGACTTTATCAGCTATCCACCGCTGTTTGTGCATCAGTATCCGATGGCGTTTTTCGATTTTCGCAAAGTCCGATCTGCAAGCGGGCGAAGTTATTGGGACAATTCCGTCCGAGCTCACCATGCGCAAATCGCGTTCATGACCGAACTGGGCAACCGCTATCCTGCGCAGATGCGACATTACGGCAACGACATGTGGGGGTTGACCAGCAGCGATAGCGCCGGTGGGTATCGCGATTGGGGTGGCCCCTATGAAAACGGCCGCTGCGAACCCGACCGTGATATCGATGGCACGATTGTTCCCAGTGCTGCGGCGGGTGGATTGGCGATCGTTCCCAATGAAGCCCTCCGCACGCTTCGTTACCAAAAACAGCACTTTGGCGACAAAGTCTACTCTCGCTATGGTTTCGTGAACGCCTACAACCCGGCGACTCAGTGGGTGGGCCGTGACGTGATTGGGATCGACACCGGTATCACGCTGGTGATGGCTGAAAACCTATTGACCGGTGGGGTGTGGGATGCATTCATGCGACATCCCGCAGCGAATCGAGCACTCAAGCTAGCCGGCTTCGCTTAGCGACATGCTGCAAGCTGAATGGCACACTTGTTGCTTTCTGATCAATCCCGCTTGGTTTACTCTTTTCACCACGGGATTCTCCTTATGTTGCGACTCTTTACAGCATTTATGCTGCTGTTTGCTTTTTTCGATGGCATCACCTCGGCTGATTCTTCACGAAGTCGTGTAAATCCAGCACAAAGTCAGGCTGCGAATTCAGGTACGCAGGTCAGCAGTTTTGCGGAACTAAAGACGTTGGCCGCAGCGACCGCTAAAGAACCGTTCCAACCGCGTGCTGAACCGCCCGTGGCGCTCTCTCAGATGAGCTACGAACAATATCGCGATATTAGCTACCGACCCGAGAAGGCGGTGTGGTGGAAAGACGGACTTCCGTTTTGGCTCGAGACGTTTCATCGCGGCTTCGTGCAACGTGATCGCGTTTCGCTGTACACCACCGAGAAAGGCATCTCGCGAGAAGTTCCTTTTTCCTCAAGTAACTTTCGCTACCGGACGCCGATTGCGGAAAAAGTGGTTCGTGATTCGGGACACGCGGGCATCAAGATCGCAGGCCGCTTTCCAGGCCAAAGCGATGGACAAGAGATGTTGACGTTCCTCGGTTCGAGCTACTTTCGTGGGCGAAGCGCCGACACGCTCTACGGCACCTCGGCACGCGGACTGGCAATTGATGTCGCACTGAATCGCGACGAAGAGTTTCCGTTTTTCAAATCGTTTTGGGTCCAGCGTCCCAAGACGAGTGATGAAGAACTCTCGATCCTGGCGTTAATGGACAGCCCTTCGGTGAGCGGCGCCTACCAATTCACGCTGACACCCGGCACGACGGAAACCATTGTTGATGTCCAATGCTCGTTGTACTTTCGTTCGCTGCCGGAAAAGATCGGTTTGGCACCGCTGACCAGCATGTGGATGTGGGGTGATGGTTTGATGGGGCCGCCACTGGACAATCGTCCCGCCGTCCACGATTCGGACGGACTGCTGATTCAAACCGAGGACGAAGGATGGACCTGGCGTGCATTTGCTCGTCAAAGTTATCCCTCAGTCACTCAGTTCCGCGTTGACAAATTGAAAGGGTTCGGTGTATTGCAGCGCAACCGAGCTTTCTATCACTTTGACGACCATAACGCTCAGTACCATAAACGGCCCAGCGTTTGGGTCCGTCCCAAACGAGGATGGAAAAAGGGTGTCGTCGAACTG